>CAMVLN010000098.1 GCA_947168325.1 uncultured Elusimicrobia bacterium
TCAATGATGAATCGGAAAATGATGATTCTTTATTTGCTTTAATTAATAACTTTTTATTAATTTGTTTAAGTAAAAGGTTATACTTCTAACTTAAAAAATTTATTTATACTTTTACCACTTTTATCATATTTTAAAAACAAGAACAAAATAAATACTACAGATAACATTATTCTTTAATATGTTTTAAAGCAGTTTTGGCTTTTTTATGATTCGGATTTAACCTTAATGTAAGCTCAAACATTCTTTCCGCTTCAAAATATTTTCCCTTCGCATATAAAATCAATCCTTCATTGTACTTATCATCTGCTATTTTTTCATCTATTATTATTTTTCCTTCTTGTTCTTCTACTTTTTCTTTGTTCTTATCCTCTTCTTCATTTTTTTTAAATATTTTCGATAATTCTTTTACACTTTTATCTATATATTCTTTTGCTAAAGAATAATAATTGAATGCTATATTAGTATACTTTGATTCCTTTATAAATGTTTGTACATTTTCCATTTGCTTTATACATTTTACCCACTGCTTATTTCTATATAGCATTGTTCCTTTCTTTAACATACTTTCTAATTCAAATTTAAAATCTTTTTTATTCTTTTCTTCTATTGAATCTGTAACAATTTTATTAACTTTATCATAATATTCTTTTATTTCTTTATTTTTACTATTAAATTGTAAATATTTCTTCCACTCTTTTAAACATTCGTCATAATTTCCTTCATAGTAATTCTTGTATCCAGACCAGTATGCATATTCTGAAAAATTACTATCATATTTCGATTTAGATTTTTCTTTCATTAATTTTTTTATCTTGTTGTAATAAAAATTAGGTGAAGAATAAAACGGATAATCTATTATAACTTTTTGCAATATATCTGTAGAATATAAATATTGCCCCTTATTGTAAAAATCTTTTGCTTTTTTAAACAATCCTTCTGCTTCTTTTTGTGTCATCTTTTCTTTATTTAATGCCGTTTGTGCTTCTTCTGCTAATTCTGTTCTATTACCCTCTTCTTGTTTTTGTAATGTTCTATTTAAAAATGATTGTTGTTCCTCTTCTACTAAAGCTGTTTTTGTTTTATTCCTTTTTCCCCACCTATAACTTAACGAAAATCTATGTATTAATTCTACTTCATTAAAATCTATTGAATAGTTTACTGTAAATGCAAAAATATTTGCCCCAAACCCTGCTGTAACATGATCAGGATAATATCCTACCCTTGCTGCATATTTTTCCATCAGTTTATATTCTAATCCTGCATAAATTTCATTGTTTTTATCTTCATTTTTTATATCTACAGATAATGTAATTGTATCTTTTGTGTTAAACCTACGAACTATCGGTACCTCCATTAATGTAGATAATTTAAATATGTTTTGAAAATCTTCGTTATACTTATCTAGTTTTATGCCTGTTCCTAAAATGTTTTGTATTGATAACCCTACACCAAATTTTGCTTGTGTATATTTTATATCTACATTTTCAAAATATCTTGATAACCCAACATCTATTGCAAATCCACCACTATCTTTAACATATAAATCTTGATATATATATTTTAAATTTATACATATTGCCGTCTCTATCGGTTTTATTTTTGTAGCTACTGCAACAATATATGCCCACTGATTCGTTGTTGCTTTTTTAGCAACATCATAAGCATCTTTTCTTAACTCTATATCGCCACTAGCTAAATTTATTGCTGATATCCCTAAAGATAAATTATTAAATATTCTATAATTTATTGATGCACTATTATATGATGTTCCGTCTAAAAGATTATATCTAGATAATATGATATTATTATAATCAAAATAATTTAATAATGAACTGTTATAATATATTATAGATGGATCTTCTAAACTATTTAGTGCTGTTTCCCCTTGTGCAAATGCTGATACTGACGGTCCATGTGAAAGAAAATTCTTCCTCTTCCCTGCAGCATATACATTTGAAATTATACTTATTGATATTATTAAAATTAAAACTATTTTATTACTAATAATCTGCATTTTTCTTTTTTAGTTGTCCCCAAATATTTCTTCTTAACTACACATACATATGTCCCATTGTATAAAATATCACCACTATCATCTCTACCTGCATACTCAATACTGTTAATTCCTTTAGATAAACCATCTATTGAAGTGTGATAAATTTTATCTCCATATTCTGAATAAATGTCTATTTCCACACTACCATCTTCTGGCATTTCAAAAAATATTTTAGTCCTTTCTCCAGCTTGTGGGTTAAATGGATTCGGTGCATTATAACATTTAGATGTAAGTTCTCCTATTGTAAAAGTCCCTTCAACTGCTTTTTCTTCTATAAACTCATTTTTTGCCGTTATTCTATACTTATATTTCCCAACAGGAAGTCCACCTATATTTACACTATACCCATTAGTGCTACCTAGTTTTTCTGTCATTGTATATGTTTTTATAGGATTACTTAAATCTGTTTCGCTATAAATATCAACTTTAGGATACCCACTCTCAAGAGATATCCCTTCATCCCCTGTATATCTCATTTGAAATGTAATTGGTGTGTTTGGCTTGATGATATTTCCTTTTGGTATTATATATGACCCTTCATAGTCTGCTATTATTGTTTCGTTTACTCTACAAGAAAATGTCCCACTTACTTCTTTTTCTAATCCAGATTTATTTCTTGCTATTATCTTATATTTATAGTCTCCTACATTAAAAGTACCTATGTTTATTTTATATCCATTAGTGCTACCTGGTATAAGTTCTGACTCTGTACATGTTCTTATAGGATTAAACAAATCAGTTTTATTATAAACTACAACTCTTGGATATCCATTTTCCAACTCACCAGGATAAAAACAATTCATTTGAACCAAAACTTCTGTATTTGGTTTGATATTATCTTTTTGGTGTATATATGAACCTTCGTATTCTGTTATTATTACCATAGAACTTTCATCATAGAAAAATGGTCCCGCATATTCTTTAGAATAACTATCCCCTATCTTTATCCTATATGTATAATTGTCAGTTTCTTTTATTTTCCCTATATCGGATAATTTTGTAGTATATGAGTATATTTTTCCATCTGTATAGTTTGTATCATTATAATCTACCGGATTCATTGTATATCCGTCTGTTTTTATACTTTGCCCGTTATTATAAATATATAATACTGGTAAAGAACTAGGGGCATTGTTTTGGTAATTTGCATATTCAAACTTATATGTAAATTGTCCTTCATTAGTTGAATATGTTTTTGGATTTAAAACTCCATCCCTAAAACCATCTTCTTCTACATAAAAAGAACTTGATACACTGTCTATAGGTAAAAAATATAATGCAGTTTTTGGTGTTGAACCATTATAACCAGATGCCAAAATCAACATTTGTTCTTTACCATCTATTTCAGTTATTATTATCGAATTATTTTGCCGAAAGTTTGTAATAATATTATCGTCAGCATAAAAAATCTCATCTGTTCCACCTTGCTTTCCATCTACACTTCTTTTAAAAAAACCTACTCTTCTTCTATCAAGACTATTTATATACCCAGTATAAAAACCAGTATTGTTTGCAAACAAACTTTGTAAAGATATTTGTTTATTATGTTCCCCATTTTGAAAAATAATGATTGTGTCGTCACTAGCTTTGCCGGTCAAATATAATCCATTATACTGACTTGATTCGTTACCAACACTTATTACATAAGTGTAAGTTTCTCCATCAGATTGATACATCAAGTTTCTTACACAACGACCTCTATACAGATAAATAGCACTTACATCAAAACTTGTAGAATTGTTAGTAATATCAACATTGCAACATAAGTAACAAGGGGTATTGTCACCATAATAATGACACTCATAACAACCATATACCCTTAAGTTTCCTTCATAAAACATTAATGTGTTATACCAAATTTGAAATTTATAATATTTTATTGGAAGTTCTATTATTCTTAAGTTATTGTTGTTATAATCTAATTCATAAACATGATAATTTGAACCTTGTCTACACAAAACATAAATTTTATTATTATACACTATTGCTTCTAATGGTTCACAAGACCAATCAACAAAAACATCTTGTTTAATTTGTTTTGTTTTTAAAGATACTTCCGTCAATATTGTTTTATCTACAGTATTTTTATAGAAAAAATATAAAAAGCAATCATTACTTGTTTCCACCATAACACTGCATCCAATAATTCCTTTCTGTGAAGTATTAGTATATGTGGCAATTCCTTCGGTATTTACACTTGTAAAAGCTTCTAGCATTTTAGTTGTTCTATTTAATTTTTTTATTTGTATTGTTTTATAACTATTATCAATATAAGTAATATAAAATTCTTTGTTATACTCAAAAATACCAGCTAATCCTTTTGAAAACAATTCAGTTGTAAAATTCCATGAACAATTAGCCGTATCATTACTCAACGATATTGGTTTTATCTTTTTAGTAATATCAAAATCTGCAAATAATGATGTCACTGAAAATAAAAAAGCAAATAACATTAAATAAAAATTTTTACAGCTATTTTGTATTATTTTCTCTGTTAAATTTTTATGAGAAACAAAAAAATATTGATTCGTTATTTTTTGCCAACATTTTATTGCATAATTAAAACTAAAACTATTCTTTATTGCTGTAATTACTTCAAAAAACAAGCCCCTAATGGAGAGTATGTCGTTGTTCCGTTGTTCTGTTGTTCATATTTTTATTACTATTTTATACTATTCAATAATTTATTTATATTACATTACAATTACAGCTCTTGTTAAAAGTTAAACATTCAATATATATTAAATTTTTAACCGTGCTAGTCTATCAAATTTGTATTAATAATGTCAATTTAGATTAATATTATTAACTCTCCAAATTAGTGACATTTTTCCTACAACTTATTTACAACAAGATGAAACATAACTAAATAGTAAAAAGAATATTAAGAATGTTATAAATTTCATATAATAGACACTATGTATAAAAGAATAAGACAAGACTTATTGAATTTGGCAGATAAAAAATATAAAGTTTTTCATTCCTCATTATGTCCGGGAACAAACAATATTATAGGGGTAAGAATTCCTATATTAAGAAACTATGCAAAAAAATTATTCAAACAAGAAAATTTTAAAGAATACATTTCTTTTAACAACACAATTTTTTATGAAGAGGTAATATTAGAGGGAATGCTTATAGGTTTTATAAAAGATGACAATATAAAAGAAATATTGTTAATGATAAAAAACTTTATTTCTAAAATAGATAATTGGGCAATATGTGACATTTTTTGTGCAGGATTAAAAATAGTAAATAAAAATAAATATAGCTTTTGGCTTTTTATACAAAAATATTTGAAATCTAAAAAAGAGTTTGAACTAAGATTTGTAATAGTTATGATATTGAACTACTTTATAGACGAAGAGCATATAAAAGAAGCCCTAAATATTTTTGATAATATCAAACATGACGGATATTATGTTAAAATGGCTATTGCTTGGGCAATATCGGTAGCTTTTATAAAATTTCCAGAAATAACAATGAATTATTTAAAAGAAACTAAACTTGATAATTGGACATACAATAAAACTTTACAGAAAATATGTGAATCTTTTAGAGTTCCAAAAGAAATGAAAGAAAAG
>CAMVLN010000099.1 GCA_947168325.1 uncultured Elusimicrobia bacterium
TCACTCCAAAGGAGGTTTTCTTTTCCTAGTTGCATTAGCAACTTGAATGTGCCTTAACTTTAAAATTATTGACAAAATAGATATAATGTTATACAATCACGAGAGGAGAAGATTTTTGGGAATGTGGTGTAGCCTGGTTTAACACACTGCCCTGTCAAGGCAGAGACCGCGGGTTCAAATCCCGTCGTTCCCGCCACATACCGTTAAGAAAGATTTTTTGAGTCATACGATAAAAGTTTTTTATTTTTGTTCATTTTATCAGTTGAAAGTCTCGTCTACTGTGTTTAAAGATTCTTTTCATTTACTGTAAACATTGTTCTTTATTATCTTTGTAGTAGTTTTTTGTTATTTTTTCTGTTATATTCTTCTGTTTTGTTTTTCCTTTTTTTATACTCTTTTATATGTTCCTTATATTTCATCAAAAATGGCAATATTTGTTTTGATTTTAACAAACATAACATATTGTAAAAAACAAATATTTTTAATAGAATATGAAAGTTATGAATATAGTTAAAGAAATTGACAAAATTGTTGATTTGGCACTACAAGAAGATTGTGCATATAATGATGTAACTTCTAAGAACCTTTCATTAGAAACAAAAACGGCATCAGCTGTTTTAATTGTAAAAGCTGATGGTATAATTTGTGGTATAGATGCTTTTAAATATGTTCTTCTAAAGTTAGATAAGAGTTTTAAATTTAAAGTTTTTTTTAAAGATGGTGATAGAGTTAAAAAAGGAGATGTTATACTTACTCTAAAAGGTCCTGCAGCTCCGCTTCTTGCAGGAGAAAGGACAGCTTTAAATTTTATACAGAAACTTTCAGGAATATCAACAACAACAAATCAATTTGTACAAATAGTTAAAGGTTATAAAGCGGGAATTTATGATACAAGAAAAACACTTCCGGGTTTTAGAAATGTTTCAAAGTATGCTGTTAGATGTGGCGGTGGTAAAAACCATAGAATGAATCTTTCAGATATGGTTTTAATAAAAGATAATCATCTAGCTCTTATTGATGATTTATCAAAAAAAGTTAAAGAAATAAGACAGAAACATAAAAAATTAAAAATTCTTATAGAATGTGAGCATGAACAGCATGTAAAAAATGCTATAGCTGCAGGTGCCGATATTATAATGCTTGATAATATGAAACAACCGTTGCTAAGTAGAATGGTAAAACTTATAAGAGATAGTTCTACAAAAACTTATAAACCTCTAATAGAAATTTCTGGTGGAATAAATTTTGAAACTATTAAAAATTATGCAAAACTTGGGATAGAAAGAATATCTATAGGTATGATAACCCATTCTGCACCATCACTAGATATTTCACTAGAAGTTGAAGTTCACAAATAATAACAGTTTTTAAAATAAAAATGCCTCATTTTTATATTAATCCAAAGGATATAAAAGATAATAGTTTTATAGTTAAAGATGAACAATTTCATTATCTATCTACAGTCAGGAGATTTTCTGTAGGAGATGAAATAAATATTTTTGACGGGTTAGGTAATTCGTATAAAGCAAGAATAGATGTTGTAGGTAAAAAGCAAATAAAAGGAACTATCTTGTCATCTAAAACACTTGTACTACCTAACAAAAAAGTTTCTTTATATACTGCCATACCTAAAGGAGAAAGATTTGATTGGCTTATAGAAAAAGCTTCAGAAATAGGTATATCAAGGATTGTTCCTACAATTTATACAAGAAGTGTAATAAAAGAATTATCAACAAATAAAATTGAAAGATATAAGAAAATATCCATTTCTGCAAGTAGCCAAAGTTGGCGAGCAGATATTATGCCAATAGAAACTCCAAAAAAATTTTCTGAAATAGTAGAAACATTAAATCAAAAAAATACTTTAAATATTTTACCCTATGAAAGTGAAGAAAAAGATACAATTTATAAAGTTGTAGAAAATAATAAACATATAAATATTTTTATTGGTCCTGAAGGTGGTTTTGATAATATGGAAATAAGTTTAGCATTAAAAAATAATTTTAAAATAGTAACACTTGGCAAAAATATTTTAAGAGTAGAAACTGCAGGAATAGTTGCATCATCTGTTGTTTTAACTATGATTAATAATTAGAGACTGTTCACATTTACACTAACTATCGGAAATTAAAACAAATTAAATAAAGTTACAAAACATTACATCAAATTTATCACATCTGGCAAAAACTTCTAAACCTTTTTAATCTTAAAAGAACTCTCTAGTGCATTTGCAACTTTTTCGCTTATGAATAATTAATTTATTTTAATAAATATTTGTGCCAATTTGTTGCCTTAATGGTTTAAGGCAATTTTTTATTTTATTTATTAAGTTAATTTTGTAAAATATAACATCATATACTATACAGTGTAATTTGTATTATGAAAAAACAAGATTGTTTAGATAATAATTTATTAAAGCCTTTCTTAAAATGGGCTGGTGGTAAAAATCAGCTGTTGCCAAACATCCAAATAAAATATCCTTTAGGTTTGGGAAAAAATATTAACAAATATTGTGAGCCTTTTGTTGGTGGTGGAGCTGTGTTGTTTAATATTTTATCTAACTATAATATCAAAGAAATTTTAATAAATGATATAAACAAAGAATTAATAAACACATATAAACAAATCAAAACAAATGTTTCTAAATTAATTAAAAATTTATCTTCTATTCAAAATGAGTATTGGAATTTAAATACCAAAGAACAAAAACAGTTTTATAATGAAAAAAGAGAAAGATTCAATTATCTTAA
The DNA here is from genome assembly GCA_947168325.1 of uncultured Elusimicrobia bacterium. Taxonomy (GTDB): domain Bacteria; phylum Elusimicrobiota; class Endomicrobiia; order Endomicrobiales; family Endomicrobiaceae; genus Ruminimicrobiellum. Next base: position 2,751 of record CAMVLN010000099.1, read on the forward strand.
AGTAAATGGTAATAAAACCGTAAATATAGAAAAAGCAACTCTTTTTATTTTTTTAAATAAAACTTGTTTTAATGGGTTGTTTAGAGTTAATTCAAAAGGTTTATTTAATGTTCCTAAAGGTTCATATAAAAAACCTTTAATCTGTGATGAAAACAATTTAAAAGAGATATCAAAAAAAATGAAACAATTAACAATAACTTGTGGTGATTATGAACAATGCTTACCTTTTATAGATAAAAATACTTTTGTCTATATAGATCCACCATATAGACCTTTATCTGAAACAGCAAATTTTACTTCATATTCTGAAAAAAATTTTGATGATAGTGAACAATATAGACTAGGCAGTTTTATAGATAAACTAAATAAACTTAAAGCAAAAGTGATTTTAAGTAATTCGGATCCTACAAATACAAATGAAAACGATAAATTTTTTGATGATATGTATAAAAATTACAATATAGAAAGAATATTAGCAAAAAGATTTATAAATTGTGATGCAACTAAAAGAAGTGATGTTAGAGAATTGTTAATAACAAATTACTAATAAGGAGTTTTTATGGATGAGTTATCAATGTTCTGTTTAGAAATTAAAGAAAAATTTGGAGACTCTTCCACTTTAACAATTGAAAAAGCTCGTGAACTTGTTAGATTGATTAATGATTTCCTTTATACAAACTATACTGAACTTGGTTATACAGAAGCATTAGGAAAACAATATCCTTATATTTCTGACTTTCATAAATATTGGGAAATTCATCATAAGGAAATTTTAAATGTTGTAATTGATGAATCTAATTGCGAAAAAGTTGCTGAAGGCTTACATAATATTTATGTTAAAACTAAAGGAAAAGCATTCACACAAGTTTGGGACACATGTAATTTATCAAAAGAAGATATTTGTAGGATTAGATTATTAACTGCAAATCAAGATTTTAATGGTTCACGAAGTTTTAGTAAATTAGCAGAAATATTTAAAAGTGATAATACTATTTTTGATGAAAAAAAAATCTTTGATGATCCTTCAGATTTTCTAAAACAAATAAAAGTTTTAAATCTTTCTCAAAATGATAAAAGAATAACTTTTGCAAAAAAAATAGCAGAATTTGTCTTAAATACTCAAAAAGCCCCCCATGAATTAATTTCTTTTTTTAATAATGATATTAGCAAACTAAGAGAGGCTCTTATAAACAACCAAGGTGCTGGATATGGAAATAAAAAAACTGATATGTTTATTCGAGATATGGTTGTATTAGGAATATGGAAAAATGCTAATGGTTTTGAAGATATTGATGTTGCTAGTGATGTCAATACAATAAAAGTTTCTTTAAGAACTGGCATATTAAAAACTTCTATTCCTTTAGTTTCAAGTTTTTTAGATATATTTTGTCATCAATATGGTTACATAGATAAAATGAATGCTTTGGCTTGGAGAAAAGTCTGGGAAAAATGGAAAAATAAAATTCCAACCGAGTGTATAGACAGCCCATGTTTAATGGATTATTTCGTTTATAATGTTATAGGAAAGCAATTTTGTAAAGAAACACTTGCTGTTTTTAAATGTAATTCTAGCGAACATACTTTTAAATGGCATTCGTCAAGAAATCAAACTTGCCAATTATGTTATAAAGAAGGTAGAAAAAATGTAAAAGCAACTTGTATTAATAAAATTTATCCCTGTGATGATTCCGAAGGAGAAATCGCAATTTTACATAGTGATTTTGTTTCAAGTTTAAAAGATGATGAAAAATTTAAAGAATGTCCCTTCAAAGAGATTTGTAATAATAATGGCTTAAAAAATTTACAACCACCAAAATCAATAAGTATATTAGGCAAAACAGGATGGATATCATCATATACTAAAAAAGGAAATGGTGGTGGTGGTTTAATGGCATAAATTTATATGCTTAAATCCTACTACAAATCACAAAATCATGATTTTACTATTGTTAAAGGAAACTGTATTGAAATTTTAAATCAATTTGACTTTCAGTTTGACATGGTATTTGCAGATCCACCATATTTTCTTTCAAATGATGGGATTTCTGTTCAAAACGGAAAACAAGTTTCTGTAAATAAAGGTAATTGGGATCGTTCAAAGGGTTTTGAACAAGATAATAATTTTAACTATGAATGGATAAAAGCTTGTCGTAATAAGTTAAAAGATAATGGAACTATATGGGTTTCTGGAACATATCATAATATATTTTCAGTAGCACAAATGCTAAAAGAATTAAATTTTAGAATTTTAAACTGTGTTACTTGGGCAAAAACAAATCCTCCCCCAAACTTATCTTGTAAATTTTTCACACATTCTACAGAATTTATTTTATGGGCAAGAAAAAATCAAAAAAAATCTCACTATTTCAATTATGAGTTTATGAAAGAAATTAACGGTGGTAGCCAAATGAGAGATTTGTGGTTTTTACCTACTGTTGCAAAATGGGAAAAAAGTTGTGGGAAACATCCAACACAAAAGACTTTACCGTTATTAAGCAGAATAATTATGGCATCTACAAAGGAACATGCTTGGATTTTAGATCCTTTTGCTGGTTCATCAACAACAGGTATAGCAGCAAGTCTATTAAACAGAAGATTTTTAGGAATTGAACAAGAAATCAAATTTCTTAAATTATCAAAACAAAGAAGAGAAGAAATTGAAAATCACAAAATAAGAAACGAATACTTAAAGAAAATTTATAAATATTCGGATAAACCAATATCAAATATTTTTGAATTAAATTCATCAGAAACATACTACGGTAAAGATTTACCATTTTAAAGTTATCATCTTTAATATTATTCTATAAAAGTAATACAATTATAAAGTAATACAATTACTATGTTGAGTATAAAAGAACAAACAAGGAAAGAAAATCTATATTATGG
>CAMVLN010000100.1 GCA_947168325.1 uncultured Elusimicrobia bacterium
TCAAATTAATTGTAAAGTTTTTATAAAAATTGGAAATTATACTATGGCCAAAGTTACTTATGAAAATATAAGGCAAGGAGCTAAATTTGAAGATTTAATAAAAATTTTTAAATTAATAAAAAAATATTCAATTAATTCAAAATTAAATCTTGCTATAAATATTGTATTATCAAAATGGAATCTTAATGAAAATTTTTATAATTTTATTCCTTTTGCAAAAAAATATAATATATCTAAAATAACATATAGTATGGATGTTACAGAAGAAAATAACAATAAAATAATTGATAATTTTAATACTAAATATAGAAAAAGAATATTAGATACTGGAATCAAAGAAAATATAAAAATAGTTATTACCATACCTCAACACCAAGTACAAATAAATAAAAAAAATAATTATGATAATATAAAAAAATATGATCGTTGTTTAAGACCATGGAAAAGCTTATTTATAGATATTGATGAGTATATTAGACCAGATTGTTATTGTAACTCAATTTCAAGAATAGACAAAACTAAAAATATATTATATTTGTGGAATAGTAAAAATTTTGTAAATTTTAGAAAAAAAATGTTAAAACAAGGAACAAATATTTGTAAAAATATCTGTAAAAATAATAGTTTAGATTTTCAAAGATTTAAAATGTAGTTCTCTATATTTAAAATTAAAAATAAAGCCTTTTAATAACAAATAAAATGTTATTACTGCATATCTTCACTTTTTTCCAATTTTTCTTTCTTTTTAAAAATTTCTTTTTTATTTTTTAAATATTTTAGATACTCTTCAAATGTAAAAATGTTGTCCTTATCTATTTCGTCATAAAGCCAAACAAAAGCTCCATATTTCTTCGTAAGTTCAATTTTTTCTAAACTTTCTGATATATTGTCATCAAACCAAGCCGAAGCAATAACAACTTTTCTTATTGTCTCTAAACCTATCTTTTTTTCTATTTTATTTTGTTCTCCTTCTTTATTTGTTTCACTTTTATTTTGCCTTTCTTCCTTCTTATTTTTTAAATCTTTTTCTTTTTGCTTTCCTTCTTCCTCTTTTTTTAAACTGTCTTGTAATGCTGGTTCTATCTCCGTTTTTGCAAATATTAAAAGTTCTTCCCTTAAAATTTTTCTTATTTCATTAATTAAAGGTGTTGATTCTTTAAAAACAACATATAAAACTATCGGATAATCTTTATCATACTGTTTTATTTGAACTTGATAGTTTTCTCTATCTATAATTTTGATATCGTTTTCTACAACAACACTTTCCATAACTTCTTGTTCTTTGGCATTGTTTTCACAAAAACAAATCGTTGTTAATGTTAAAACAATCACTATTAACAAAAGTTTTGTTAAAACTTTCATTTGAAAATATCCTTTAAAATCTTATTTTCCAAAATTTTTTTGACAACTTGTTCTGAAGTTAAATTGTCTGTATCAACTGCAAAATCGCATTTCTTATAGGCTTTCTGTCTTTCAGCTAATAATTTCAATATATCTTCCAATGGATTTGCCATTTTTTTTAATATTGGTCTAGAATCTAGGTTCTCAATTCTGCTTAAAATATTATTTACAGAAGCATAAAGATTTATTACTATTCCATTTCTGCTTAAATTTTGAATATTTATAGGATCAACAACGGCACCTCCACCACAAGAAATTACATAATTATTAAAATTTGATATTAATTTTATTGTTTGACTTTCAAATTTTCTAAATTCAATTTCGCCAATTTTTGCAAAAATCTCACTAATTTTTGTTCCTAATCTTTCTTCTATCATTTGATCAGTATCAATAAAAGGTCTATTTAACCGTTCTGCTAAAAGTTGCCCTACAGTAGTTTTACCGGTTCCCATAAAACCAGTTAAAACAATATTTTTCATTATATCTTTTTTATCCTTGAAATATAAGATTTATAATTATTTTTCATATCTTCCAAAGAATCTCCACCAAATTTTTCTACCATAGCTTTTGCTAATTCATAAGCTACGGCAGCTTCACCCACAACTCCCGCAGCAGGAACTGCACAAATATCACTTCTAATAGCTTCAGCCTTTTCTGTTTTCTTTGTATGTATATTTACAGATTTTAATTGTTTTACTAAAGAAGGAATAGGTTTCATTGTGCAAGTTATTTCAATATCTTGCCCATTACTTATTCCCCCTTCAATTCCACCCGCTCTATTAGTAGTTCTATAAAAACCATTTTTGTTCGAATAAAAAATTTCATCATGAGCTAAAGAACCTAAAATTTGTGCAAATCCAGTTCCTAAACCAATTTCAACTGCTTTTATAGCCTGAATTGACATTAAGCTTTGAGCAAGCCTACCATCAAGTTTTAAATCCCATTGTGTATGACTTCCAAGTCCTATAGGAACATTTTCTGCTATAACTTTAAACTTTCCCCCTAATGTGTCACCATTTTTAGAAGCCTGTTTTATTGTTTGAATCATTTTTTTTGATGCAATTTTATCCGGACATCTTACAAAAGACATTTCCGCTAAATGCTGTATATGCTTTTTATCAATTGTATTTAACTTTGCTGAAACTTTTCCTATTGATTCAACATAAGAAAAAATATTTATTTCAAATTCTTTTAATAATTCTCTACAAACAGCACCAACCGCAACTCTTGCTGCAGTTTCTCTTGCTGAAGCTCTTTCTAAAATATCTCTAAAATCATTAACTCCATACTTCATTAATCCTACTAAATCTGCATGTCCTGGTCTTGGCTTATTAAGATATTTACCATCAATATCAACAGATGTTGGAGACATCAAAGATTTACAATTTTCCCAATCTTTATTATAAATCATAAGTGTTATTGGTGATCCTAAAGATCTTGCATACCTAACACCAGACAAAATATTAGTTTGATCTGTTTCTATTCTCATTCTATTACCTCTGCCATAACCTTTTTGCCTTCTAGCAAGATCAACATCTATATCTTCAACATTTATATTTAATCCAGATGGAATACCTTCAAGTATTGCAAGTATTGCTTGCCCATGGGACTCACCAGCCGTCGTAAATCTAATCATTTTTAATATATCTCCTTAAAATTTTACTTTATTTTATGGTACTTAGATTAACATCTAAACATTTAAGTAATTGTGAATATTTTTTGCTGCCTGTTTACCCATCCCCATAGCTTCAATAACAGTGCTACCACCTGATATATCTCCACCAGCAAAAATACCTTTTCTTGTTGTCATAAATTTATCGTCAACAATCAAATGACCTTTATTATCTGTTTTTAGTCCTTTTGTCAGCGAAGGAAATATTGGATTAGGTTTTAGTCCTAAAGCAAGAATTACTAAATCAGTTTCTATTATATAGTTTGAACCTTCTATTTCAACCGGTTTTCTTCTTCCTGAAATATCAGGTTCTGTCAACTTCATTTTTATACATTCTACTGCTTTTACAAAACCTTTATCATCAGCAATAAATCTCTTTGGTGCGGTTAATTCTATAAATTCTATACCTTCTTCCAAAGCATGTTTTCTTTCTTCAAGCCTTGCAGGCATTTCAGTTTGTGTTCTTCTGTACACTAATTTTACAGACTCTGCTCCAATTCTTTTTGCTGTTCTAACAGAATCCATTGCAGTATTTCCTCCACCAATAACAACAACATTCTTGCCTTTATAAACGGGAGTATCAAATTCTGGAAATTTAAAAGCATTCATTAGATTTATTCTAACTAAAAATTCGTTAGCAGAATAAATATTATTAAGATTTTCACCTTCTACTAGAGGAAATATTGGAAGACCTGCCCCTGTTGCAACAAATATTGCCTCAAAACCCTCATCAAATAAATCTTCAACAGTCTTTGTTCTACCAATTAAATAGTTAAACACAAACTTTATTCCAAGATTTTTTAACGATTCTATTTCTTTATCTAAAACCAAAACAGGTAACCTAAATTCAGGAATACCATATCTTAACACTCCCCCACTATCATGCAAAGATTCAAATATCGTAACATCATATCCCAATTTTGCTAAATCTCCAGCACATGTAAGACCTGCAGGACCTGACCCTATAATAGCCACTTTTTTGCCATTAGATTTTATATTATATGTTTCTTCTTTAATATTTTTTAAAGCCCAGTCTGCTGTATATCTTTCAAGATTTCCTATAGCAATAGGTTCTTGCTTAATACCTAATATACATTTGCTTTCACACTGTTTTTCTTGAGGGCAAACTCTACCGCAAACAGCAGGTAAATTACTTTTTTCTTTTATAATTTTTATAGCACCTGCTTGATTATTGTTAGCTAAACAATGTATAAACTTTGGAATGTTTACTTCAACAGGACAACCTGTTACACACATAGGATTCTTGCAATGCAAACATCTTTTGGCTTCAAGTAATGCTTGCTTATCTGTGTATCCTAAATTTACTTCTTCAAAATCTTTATTTCTTATATTTGGCTCTCTTTCTACCATCTTTACTCTTCGTGACATTTGCACTCCATATTAAGAATATCTTTATATTTTTCCAAAGCTAATTTTTCATTTTCTTTGAAAGCTCTCAATCTATTTGTAAGTTCGTTCCAATCTATTTGATGACCATCAAATTCTGGACCATCAACACAAGCAAATTTGATTTGTTTGTTTACACTAACTCTACATGCACCACACATTCCTGTACCGTCAACCATTATAGGATTTAGTGATACAAGAGTTTTTAAATTATATTCTTTTGTCATATTTGACACTGCCTTCATCATAGGAACAGGACCTATTGCATATACAATATCAACTTTTTCTCTTTTAATTACATCAGCTAATACTGTAGTAACAAAACCCTTTATTCCATAAGATCCATCATCTGTAGCAATTAAAATCTCTGATGAACTTGCTTTAAGTTCTTTTTGCATTAATAACAAGCTTTTATTTCTTGCACCAACTATTGTTATAACTTTATTGCCTGCTTTTAACAATGCACTTATAACAGGCAAAAGTTCTGCTGTTCCAACTCCCCCTGCTATAGCAACAACCGTTCCAAAAGTTTTAATCTCTGTAGGTTGCCCTAAAGGACCAACAATATCTCTGATATAGTCTCCTTCTTTTAATGTCCCAAGATAAATTGTAGACTTTCCAACTTCTTGAAATATTATTTTTATAGTTCCTTTTTTTAAGTCTGTACCTGCAACTGTCAAAGGGAATCTTTCTCCTTTTTCATTAATTCTTATAACTATAAATTGACCTGGTTTGACATTTTTTGCAATATCTTTTGCTTCAATTTCAAAACTTTTTATCATTGCCGATAAAACTTCTTTTTTTACAATTTTAAACATAATTCTCTACCAAATATAAATTTTGGTTATTATATATCTTTTATAATAAAATATCAAAGTCAAAAAAGATATGACCGCTTTTTATATTACCAAAAACGGTCAAATCTCTTTAACCCTAACATTTTTTGTATTGATTATAACATATTGGACTTTTTAAACAAATTAAACAAGATTGTTTTATCAATTTTTTATTAATAAATTCTACTGGTGTTATATAATTTGACCCTTATGAACCTTTGTAAAATTATACCAATGTAATTATTGGTTTAATTGTTTATTTATCTCATTACTTCTATATGATTAAAAAATTATTCT
>CAMVLN010000101.1 GCA_947168325.1 uncultured Elusimicrobia bacterium
CAGATGAATTGTTAAAAGGATTTCCTTTTGATATTAAAAATTTTCAAATTGATAGTGATAGCGAATTTATGGACAATTTTAAACATGATAATATTAAAATACTAATCTTTCCATCTAGAAGTCTAAAATTAATGGCAATGTCAAAAGAAAAAATAGAACTCTTCAAGAAGACTATTATTTGCAAAATTATAACAATTTAACAACAAATATTTCTTATTTCAAAATAATTGCAAAACAAATTCAAAATCATTACAATTTTGTTAGATTTCGTTAGACTTCATAGAAATCTTAATTTCAATATTAGATTTTTCCCTCCTATAGAAATAAAAATTTTTACCTTTCAAAAACGGGCAATTGTCTTTAATTGTCTTTAACCCTAACAAACATTTTAGTTGTTCATTGTTCATTAATAATATTGGATTATTGAAGTAAGTTAAAAACAGCTATTTTATCAAAATTTTATTAATAAATTTTTTGGTGATATTCTTTTAAAATTTTATGAATTTTTTTAATTTATATTTCTGGCAATATTATGATCTCACAAAAATTTTGATTGCTTACTATAATATTATTATTGTATACAGTCCAAGTTCTAACAATATACTGTATTTGATTTATAAATTTTATATTAGTCTTCTACACACCTTATATCATAATTGTACATTGTATGTGCTTTTATATAAATTCAAACACAAAAAGGATTTCTAAATATAAAAAGCTAATAAAAAAGAAAGTATTATTAATAAAAAAATGGAAAAGATAGGGTAAAAATGTAACAAGAAAGTAGATGGCATAGAAAAATGAAAATAATAGCAGTTAAAACATTAATGATGTTAGAAAAATATATGAAAGAAGAACAAGAAAGAATATTTATAATTGAAATACAAGATAAATGTATAACAGAGTATGTAAAAGAGAGTTTTAAGGTAGGATGATCAATGACAATGATATACTCCTTGAAGAATAAGTTAATGGAAGAAGAGAAAATAGGATTAAGAAATAAAACAATAGCACCAATAAACAACAGGAATATTAATAAAAGAATTAAAAGAATAAGGGAAAAAGAGTGTACATTTGAGATATGGAGATAAAAAGCGATAAGCAATAACAGGAATAGATAGAGTAAGTATATAGAGTATTAAATAGTGTCATAACTAGAGAATTTATAAGTGAAAAGAAAGAAGAAGTACCGTTTAATATAAAAGCTGTTCAAACAGATAATGGATTAGAATTATAAAAACATTTTTATAAATATGCACAAGATAACAAAATAATTCATTATTTTAGTTGTCCTAAAAATCCAAAAAGTAATGCATATAATGCATATATAGAAATATTTAGCAGAACAATAAAATAACAATTTTTTAACCACATAGAAGAAATTAAAAATATTAGTGAGTGAGATAAATAAGAAATTAAGGCAATATTTACATTGATATAATTTTACAAAGGATAATAAAGTGTTAAATTATAAATACCAGTAGAATTTATTAATAAAAGTTTGATAAACTAATTTTACTAAAAAGTCCAAATACATAATATTGTTTTTTATATGTAAATAGATTATAATATATAGTGGAGTTTTTAGTTTTAAAGCGAAAAGGGGGAAAAATATGACTATAAAGTCTTTTGTATTGGATACAAATGTTTTGTTGCACGACCCTGACTCAATGTTTGCTTTTAAAGATAACAAAGTGGTTATTCCTTTAACTGTAATTGAGGAACTAGACTCTTTTAAAAAACTTAATGATGAAAGAGGTAGAGGTGCAAGACTTATATCTAGGAGATTAGATGCATTGAGAACAAAAGGAAAATTATCACAAGGGGTTTCTATAAAAAGTGGTGGAACACTTGTTGTAGAAATGTTGCATGATGTTAATTTTCCTAAAGAATTTTCTCTATCTAAATCTGACCATCAAATATTGTCTATAGCTTTATATCTTAAACAAAGAGGGGAAACAGTAATATTTATTACAAAGGACATCAATTTAAGAATTAAAGCAGAAATTTTAGATATTACAACTCAAGATTATGAAAAGTCTAAAGTTAAGATTGATGAAATTTATAGGGGTTGGAAAGAATTAAAAGTTTCTCCGGATAAAATAGATAAGTTTTATAAAAATGGAAAAATAGAAGTTCCAAAGGATATAAGTTTTTATGCAAATGAGTTTGTTTTTTTAAGGGATGAAACAGGTTCAACAAAAAGTGCTTTAGGGAAATATTCTCCAGAATTAAAAGCAATACAACCTTTATTTCATATCAATTCTCAACCATGGGGATTAAAACCATTAAACATTGAACAAAGATTTGCTTTTGAACTTTTGTTGTGTAATGAAATTTCATTAGTTACACTTATAGGTCTTCCAGGTGCAGGTAAAACATTGCTCGCACTTGCAGCAGGTTTGCAAAAAACTGTTGAGGAAAAACAATTTAGAAGATTATATATTGCAAGGCCTATAATTCCTATGGGTAAAGATATTGGTTTTTTGCCAGGAACCAAAGAAGAAAAGCTTTCTTCTTGGATGGGTGCAATAAATGATAATTTTGAGTTTCTTATGGATAAGGGACATGAAGATTCAAGAGTTGAAGAAAAGATTAATTATTTATTTGAATCAGGACAGGTAGAGGTAGATTCTCTTACATACATAAGAGGAAGATCCTTGCCTAAACAGTATATCGTTATAGATGATGCACAAAATTTGACTCCTCATGAGATAAAAACAATTATTTCAAGGGCAGGCAGTGGTACAAAAATAGTTTTAACTGGTGATCCTTATCAGATAGATAGTCCATATTTGGATGCATCATCAAATGGTTTAACATATTTAGTTGATAGGTTCAAAGGACAGTCTATTTTTGGACATTTAATGTTTTCTAAAAGTGAAAGAAGTGTTCTTGCTGCATTGTCATCGGAGTTATTATAGGTGTCTCAAAAAGAATTTTTTGTTGATTTACATATTCATACAAATTTTTCAGATGGTGTTTTTACTCCAGAACAAGTAGTAGAGTATGCAGCACAAGTGGGACTTTCTGCAATAAGTATTACAGATCACGATACTGTTGATGGTGTTCAAGAAGCAATAGAAGCTGGTAAAAAGTATGGGGTTGAGGTAATTGCAGGTATAGAGTTGTCTGCAGAGTTAGATAATGTTACTAAAACAGAAATGCACATACTTGGATATTATGTTAATCATAAATCCAAAGCATTTAATGATTCTTTGTCAATTTTTAAGAAAGTTAGACTACAAAGAGCTAAAGATATTTATAATAAATTAAAAGCTTTAAATATAAATCTTAATGCTCAAGGGTTAATAGAAGGTATTGGTGCTAAAATTGTAGGTAGACTTCATTTTGCAAAAGCATTGTTAGAGAACGGGTATGTTTCATCTATTTCAGAAGCTTTTCGTTTATATTTAGGTTTAAATAAACCTGCTTATGTTCCAAAACATTATATATCACCTAAAGATGCAATTTCTATTATAATAAAAGCTGGAGGTATTCCTGTTCTGGCACATCCTTACTACGGTCATTATAGTAATAAAAATATTTTTAAAGGTCTTATAAATGATGGTCTTATGGGAATAGAAGCATGGCATAAAAGTCATCCACCACATATTACAAAAAAATTCTTATCAATAGCAGAAAATATGAATTTAGTTGCTACTGGTGGTTCTGACTGTCATGGTGCTTATGGCAAAGATTTGCCTTTAATGGGTAAAATAAAAGTTCCATATTCTGTGGTTGAAGCTTTAGAAGAAAAGAAAAGACGATTGGATGAAAAAAATAATATGCTTCTATAAATGTTATCCACATAATTATGAAATCTATAAATAAAAATCTTTTTCTAAAAACATTAGAATGTCCTGTATATGCATGGCATTTGTATAGAGAGCTTATTCCTAAAGATTCTTCTTTAAGTGACGATTTTTTAGTGATGGAATCAAGAAATATTCATAATATGGCAAAACTACTATTTAAAGATGGAATTCAGATTTCTAAAAAATTAGAAGAAGCTTTACAACAAACAAAAGATTTAATTAATGATAATAGTATAAAAACAATTTTTGAGCCAGTTTTCAAATATGATTGTTTTATTGCAAAAGCAGATATTTTATCTAGGACAGACACTAATTCTTGGGAGATAATTGAAGTAAAATCTGGTAACAAGTGGAAACATAAATATATATCAGATATTGCTTATGTTAGTATGATAGCAACAAAAACAAGTTCTCAAATATCAAAAGCTACACTATATTTATTATCTAAAGATTTTAGGTTAGGAAAAACAATAGATGAAATGTTTACTAAAATTGATTGTAGTTTTGATGTTTTTGCTATTGCAGAGGAATATTCTAAAAAAATAAATTATTCAAAAGAAATTTTATTAGCAGATAAACCAGAAGAAAAAAAGTTAAAAATTTCTTGTAAGAATTGTGCTTTGTTTAAAGAGTGTACAGGTAAGGATATAGAGTATCATATATTTGATTTACCAAGACTTTCACAATCTATTTTTGAAAAGTTAGTAGAGAATAAAATTTATGAAATAAAAGATATTCCAAAAGATATAGAATTAACACAAATGCAGGAAGTTGTAAAAGATTGTGTTGTTAATGATAAAATTTTTATTAGTGAGAACTTAAGAAATGAGTTAGATAAAATTGTTTTCCCTGCATACTATTTGGATTTTGAATCTGTAATGACGATATATCCTTTATATAATAATATTGCTCCACACTCACAAATACTAACACAATATTCTATACATAAATGTGATAAAGTTGGTAACATTACAGACCATTTTGAATATATTGCAGACCACACTCAAGATTGTAGAAAAATAATTGCTCAAAAACTTGTTGAAATTTTGCAAACTACAGGTAGCATTGTTACATATTCATCTTTTGAAAAACAGATAATAGAAAAGTTGATAAATATATGCCCTGACCTTACAGAACAACTTCAAGCCATAGCTAACAGAATTGTAGATTTAGAAGAAATATTAAGATTAAATTATTATGATATAAGGTTTCATGGTAGAACATCAATAAAAAAAATTTTGCCAATAATGATACCACAAATGAACTATGACAAGCTTGAAATTGGTGAGGGTGGTGTTGCACTATCTGCATTTGCTTACATGGCTATGGGGCTATATAGCGAAGAAAAAATTAAAGAAACAAAACAAAATCTTTTAAAGTATTGTAAACAAGATACACTTGCTTTAGTAAAAATGCACAAGTTTTTATATGATGTGGCAAATGGTAGAATTTCATAAATTTAATAACAATGTTAACTTTGAAAACGAAGAAATTTTAATAGTAGGAACTTTTCCTGCAAGAGAAGAACTTTGGGATTTTGAGTTTTTTTATTCAAGTAAAAAGAACAAATTATGGGATATATTACAAGAAATTTTTAATGAAAATTTCAAGTTTAAGGAAGAACAAGAAGCTGTTAAAGAAAGAAAAAAATTTTTAAAAGATAAAAATCTTGCAATGATTGATATAATTGAAGAATGTGTAAGAACAAAACAAAAACCAAGCAGTGATAATAATTTAAAAATAATAGCTTTAAGAG
>CAMVLN010000102.1 GCA_947168325.1 uncultured Elusimicrobia bacterium
ATTATTAGTTTTAGTAATAACTCTAGTTACTGGTGTTTTTTTTATAGATACACCTTCCTTTTCTAATCCGATTGGTAAATATGCTTTGGCACCATATTCTACAGCATTTTTACAAGGATATAATACAATGGATGCAATGGCTTGTGTACTTGCAATAGTAGTTATAAATGCTTTACGAAAAATGGGAATAACCAATGAGCGAAGACTTGAAAAAACAACAATTAAAGCTGGAATTTTTGCAGGAATAATCCTATCTATAATTTATATTTTGCTAGCATATTTAGGTGCTGCAACTGTAAATATTATAGGTGAAACAACTAACGGTGCGGAAATTTTATCAAAAACAGCACTGTATTTGTTTGGAAAAAGTGGACAACTGCTTTTATCTGTGGCAATATTTTTAGCTTGTTTAACAACGACTATAGGTTTAACTGTTTCTGGAAGTGAATATTTTAATGAACTTGTTCCAAAAATCAAATATAAAATTTGGTGTTTGATTTTTAGCATTATAAGTTTTTGTATGGCAAATATAGGTCTTAACGGGATTCTTCAATACGGAATACCGATACTAACAGCTTTTTATCCTGTTGTACTTGTTCTTATATTGTTGGGATTACTTGATAATTTTATTGATGCTTCACGATTAGTTTATCGTTCATGTATATATATAGCTTTAATTACAGGATTAGCTTATTCTTTGGGAACAATTAATGATTTTTTGCCGAATTCATTTATTGATTTTTTTAAAATAATAATGCCATTTTATACTTATGGTTTAGGATGGTTTTGTTGGGTGGTTGTTACATTTTGTATAACTTTTATAATTCATATTGTGATTAGTAAAAAATAATTTAGTTTTATAAAATTTTTAAGTTCAGTTATTTGTATTATTGAATATTTATAGTGAAAATAAATTAAACTTACAATGTAAATTGAGGAAACATGTATCCGGAATTATTGAAAATTGGTAGTTTTACAATATACACTTATGGAGTTTTAGTTGCACTTGGATTTTTTATAGGTATACAATATGTTATTAAATATTCTAAAAATTTAATAGATAAACAACAAATGTATGATTTTTTATTTTATGTAATAATTTTTGGAATTATTGGGGCGAGACTATTTTATGTTTTAATAAATTTACAATATTATGTTTATTATCCTTTGGAAATATTGCAATTATGGAAAGGAGGTCTTGTATACTATGGTGGTTTTATTTCTGTTTTAGCTTTTTCATACATTTACTGCAAAAATAAAAACATAAATATATTAAAATTTGCAGATATTTTTGCTCCAGCTCTTGCACTAGGGCATAGTTTTGGAAGACTTGGTTGTTTTTTTTCAGGATGTTGTTATGGAAAAAACACAGATTGTTTTATTGCTATAGCAAATAAACATCCTACACAAATATATGAATCATTGGGAAATATAATAATATTTTTTATATTAAACAAATTATTAAAAAAAATACATGTTAATGGAAATATTTTTATTTTGTATATGTTTATGTATTCAATGTTAAGATTTTTTGTTGAATTTTTAAGATGCGATGATAGAGGACAATTTTTATTTGGATTATCTCCTGCACAAAATATTTCAGTCATAATATTTATAATTGCAGTAATCTTATTATTTTTTAACAGTAAAAAAAGAAAAAATTTATATTAGATATTAGTAAGTTTATATTGTAAAAACAATTTGCTTAAAATTGTAGAAAATATTATAATCGAAGAAGTGGTTTTAAATATAAAAATGTATAGTTGGAGGTTTTGCATGGAAATAAAGAAAGTAGAAAAGGAAAAAAGTGTACAAATAAGTTTAATTGGAAGATTAGATGCTACAACTTTTTCCGAACTCCAATTAGTGTTAGATGAAATTTTTAAATCTAAAATAAAGGAATTAGTTTTTGATTTTAAAGAACTAGAATATGTTTCATCGGCAGGTTTAAGAATTTTATTAAATGCACAAAAATTAGCATTGAATAATAGTTTTAAAATGAAGTTAATTAATGTTAATAAAGATGTTATGGATGTTTTTAAAATTACTGGATTTGATGAATTTTTAACAATAGAATAAAACTACCATTTAATAATATTCCAATAGCTCCAATAGTTCCAATAGCTAACAAAAGTATGTTTTTTAAAACTATAAGATATAAAATATTACTTGCGGTGTGTGTTTCTTTTCTGTTTTTTACAGTATGTACTTTTGTTGTGTGTTTTGTATATTATAAAAACAATAAAGGCATGGCGAATGTGGCATGTAGTGCAATTGTAGAAAATTATGCTACAGATATAAATGCCACAATAAATAGGCTTTTTGATTTATCTAACAATCTTTCTATATTAGGAGAAGTGTTTTATCGCTTAAACACTAAAAATCATAAAGAATTGGAATGGTCAGTTTTTAAAGTTTTTAGCAATAATGATAGTAAAATTACTTTTAGTGGTGGAGTATGGTATGAACCATATATTATAAAGTCAAGTCAAGAAAGATTTTGTGCTTGTGCTACACATAATAATAAAGAAAATGTTTGGGAAGTGAATTCTTTCTTTGAAAGCGAACAATACTATTATTTGTCTAGAATGTGGTATATGTCAGCAAAATCTTTTATGACACAATATAATAAAAATATCATATCTAGGCCATATTTTGGTGCTACCGGAATGAAAGAACTAATGATTACAATATGTACTGGCATATTTGATTCTAAAGGTAAGTTTATAGGAACATCAAGTGTTGATTGGGAGTTACATGCAATAATTAAAGATTTGGCAGATATAAAAATAACAAAAAAATCTTTTGTCTTATTTGCAAATAAGAAGTACGATTTTATTTTAGTTCTAAATTATGATAATGCTGATGTTGATAAAAATATTGGGAAGTCTTTGTCTACGATTGAATGGTATAGTGAAAATTTAAAAAATGAAACTAGATTTTTTTATAACAAAGAAGAATATGTATGTTTCATAAAACATTTATTTGATGATTTTGTTTTATGTATAAATGTTCCAACTAAAGAATTATATTATAATATTCACAATATACTTAAAATTGTTGTAATAATATTCCTATTATCTATTATTTTATCAGTGTTTATTATATTTAGAATATTGCAATATAATATAGAAAAGCCAATACAATATTTGGTTGAAAAAGCAAAAGAATATACTAGTGGAATTTTTAATATTAAATTTAATATATCTTCTAGTATAGAATTTTCAATATTAGCTTCTACTTTTAACAATATGATAGCAAGTATAAAAGAACATGCAACTAGATTGGCTATTGCAGATACCACAAAAAAAAATATAGAAAGGGAATTAAAAATAGCAAGGACTATACAAAGTTCTAATTTAAAAACAATATTTCCTCCTTATCCAAACAGAAAAGAGTTTGATATTTTTGCAACAATGGAGCCGGCCAAAGAAGTAGGGGGGGACTTTTATGATTTTTTCTTTTTAGATGATAATCATTTTGTTTTTCTTATAGCAGATGTTTCGGATAAAGGGATACCTGCTGCTCTATTTATGATGGAATCAAAAGGAGTAATTAAAAATTCGATAGAAAGATTTCCTCTTTTAAATGAAGCTATTGAGAAAGCTAATAATAAGCTATATAAATCTAATGATGCCGGCTTTTTTATTACCGCTTTTATTGCTATTTTAGATGTAAAAACAGGAATATTAGAATATATAAATGCTGGACATAATAAACCTTTGTTAAAACTGGCATCGTCAAAATATAGTTATATAGATACAAAAGGTAATGTTGCATTGGGTGTATTTGATAATGTTAAATATAATACTTATAAAGTTCAACTTTCTAAAAATTCAGCTTTGTTTTTATATACAGATGGAATAACAGAAGCACAAAATACTAAAAAAGAATTTTTTGGGGAACAAAGATTAATGGACACGATGAATGAATTTAGTTCTACAGCTAAAAATAATATAGATAATTTAAAAAATACAATTAAATCTTTTTGTGATGGAGCGCAACAGTATGATGATATGACAATGTTGAACATAATATATAAAAGTGAAGAAACAGATAGACTTATTGTGGGTGCAAAAGTTGATAATTGGTCTATTGTTTACAATTTTTTAACAAAAAATATGATAGATAAAAAAATAAAAAAAGAATATCAATCAAAAGTTTTATTAGCTAGTGAAGAAATTTTTATAAATATAGCAAATTATGCTTATGAAAAAGAAAAAGATGGTAAAGTTTGGATAACAACAGAAAAAACAGATATAACTTATGATATAGTTTTTGTAGATTCAGGCAAACATTATAATCCATTAGAAAAAAAAGAGCCTGATGTTGATGCTTCTTTAGAAGATAGACAAGCAGGTGGACTTGGGATATATTTGGTAAAAAAGATTATGGATAAAGTTGAATATAAATATGAAAATTTAAAAAATATTTTTGTGATATCTATAAATTTGCAAAAATAAAAAAGAAACATGAAAATTTTTTAATTTTGTTATTCAACTATAGAAAATATCTATACAAGATATACTTTTTTGAGCTTTTTAATAAAAAGTATAATTTTGAAAATACTACTAATGTATTGGCAATGTTATGATATATTTTGAATTGATATCAAAATAAGTTTATTTATAATTTAAGTACAAAAATAATAAATCTAAAACTTGTAATATAGACAAAGACCTCGTATAATAAACTGTCTCTATTTTAGATTTAAAAGTTTTTCTGCATTTATGTGCATAATTTTTTCAAGCTTATCTTTTTCTATATCTAAAGTTTTAAAAAAATCTAAGTCTTTTTTAGGATGACCGAATGGAAAATCAGAACCAAACAAAATTCTGTCTTGGCTATGTTTTTTGAAGAACCTATAAATTTGTTCTTTTTTCATAAATATGACAGCAGATGAAGTATCCAAATAAAAGTGATTATCTCCAATAATAGTATCTTCAATTTCATCCCATATCATAAATCCGCCCATGTGAGCAGCAATAAATTTTATTTCTGGAAAATATTTTTTTATATTTAACATTTGTTTTGGTCCAGCTTGAATAAGCCCTGTTAATGTTAATTCATATCCACAGTGAAATAATATAGGAATTTGTAATTTTTGTATTTTTTCATATACGGGAAATATTCGTTCATCGTCAATAAAGAACATCTGAAATTCAGGTTGATATTTTATTCCCATAGCATTATCTTTAATCCTATCAAGTTCGTAAGACCATTTTTTATAAAAAGGATGTAATGATGCAAATTTTATAAATCTGTCAGACTTTATATTAAACAACCAATTGTTTATATGTTCAACTTGTTCGGGTCTTGAAGCAACAGATGCAATTACACTTTTAGTTATACCCTCTTCATCCATGATTTTAAGTGCATTACTAACCGTAGGAACACCAGTCATTCGTCTTCTATAAGAATGTTCTAAATATTCTTTTGCTTTTTGGGCAATTTTATCAGGCCATAAATGTATATGAAAATCTATAATGTCCATAACCTCTGTATTTTATCA
>CAMVLN010000103.1 GCA_947168325.1 uncultured Elusimicrobia bacterium
CATACCAATAAACATAATAAATTTTATTTCTTTTTTTTATATGAGGCATTTTTAAAGATAATTTCTTTTCAAGCTATTTGTATATTTATATTGTATCCCATAGCAGATAATAATTTTTCGAAAGTATCATATCTTGGCATTACTTCAGAAGATAAAATCTTATATATTCCAGCTCTATCAATTTTTGTTTGTCTTGATATTTTAGTTGCTAATCCTCTTTCCGCTTTAATAATAAGTTTTAAATTTTCTTTAAAAGCTCTTAAATCTTTATCCTTTTTATAATCTTTTACTATAGAAACTTTAAATTCTTTTAATAAAGCAGGGTTTTCTTTAAAATCTTTTATTATAACTTCATCAAAATCATAAATTTTTATTTTATTTTTTTTATTCATATTTATGGCTCTTTATATTTAATTATTAGTTCTCTTGCTTTATTAATATCCTTCGTTTGACTACTTTTATTTCCTGCTGTTAATAACAAAATTATTTCTCCGTTTGTTTTTATTGTATAATACACCCTTAAACCAGCACATCCTTTATTAAAAAATCTTAATTCAAATAAATTATCTTTCAAATCTTTGTAATCCCAAAATTTCCTATTTTCACTCTATTAACTCTTTTAATTACTTCTTGATAAACCTTTCTATTTTTAGTTTTACTTATATTTAACCAAATTATAAATTCCTCTGTAGCTTTTATCTTTATCATTTAATAAATCCTAGTTTTGTTCTCTATTAAGTGTAGCATAAAAACAACACTTTGCCAATGGCTTTTATGTTGTTTTTGTAGGTATTTAGTTTATTTTTTATTCAGTGTTTTTACAATTAAATCTAAGTCCAATACCAAGTGCTATTTTAGAGTATGATATATCTGTCCTTCCATCTGGAATTGAACAACTCATATAATTTTGAGAATAATTTAGAAAAAACATAAATTTATTAATGTCTATCCCACAAAATATTTTCCAAAATATCTTTCCATAATCACAGTTAGAACCTAAACTAATACCTGCAAAAAAATTCACATCGTCATTGGATTTAGCTTTTATCTTTATAGGGACAAGTTGTTTAAAAACGGCATATACATTTGTAAGATAAAAATTGTTATCTTCAACAGAATTATAATTAATACCAACACCTAATGCACTTCCTTATCCGGATGTAACATCATTATTCAAAATCTTTGTCCTTTATGTGGTGGTGTATTTATTCCTATAAAGGATAACGATGACAAAGATAACACAAATATTGATTATATAAAAATAGTTCAAAAAAGAATTGATGCAACCAAAACAATAATAGATTCAAATATTGATAAAAAAATCACAAAAGAAGAACTAAAACAAATAAAAAAAATGATATACGAAAGCATAATGGCTAGTGCTAAGTATATTCAAACAATAGAAGAGGAGGAAAAATAAGAATGGTACGGATGCTAACAATAAAACAATGTGCCGAACATTTACAGGTAAGCGATAGAACGATTAGAGATATGATTTCTAAAAACAAATTTTGCCCGTATAAAAGGATAGGCGGACAAATAAGAGTTTTGGAAGATGATTTTGAAGTTTGGATAGATTCCTGTGAAGATTAAAAACTTAAATATCAAAGAAAAAAAGCCAATAGGACACTTAACAAAATACAAAAAATAATAGGGGGATAAACAAAATGTTTTCATTAAAAGCAAGTTTAATAGTATTTTGTTTGTTGATGATTTTAGTTTCTCCTTACATACTTATAAGAGTTGCGATAGATACTCTTATATCTGCAACAGATAAAGAAGAAAAAGCTTACAGAGAAGGGTTAAAACCAAAATTTAATTTTCTTGAATGGTGTTTTATCATAATAGGACATATATGTTTACTTGATTTTATAGGCGATTTGTTTGGAGGGAAAAATTGAGAAACATAACTAAAGACAAAATCAAAGCAATTATTTTTCTTATAGTGATATTTCTTGTAGGAATATTTATTGGTAAATCTTTTTGTCAATGTTACAAAATCAATAAAGCAATAATAAGTGAGTATAAATCAAGACCTATGATAATCAGAGAAGAAACAGAAGAAGATAGGTTTTGGCAAAAACAATGGAGAGAACAATATTCTTATCAATATGACTTATCTTTTGAGGAGGTTGATGAATGTGTGAACTCTTGGGCATCATAGCAATATTTTTAAAAAGCAAGAAAAAAAGAGTTGCACAAGAACAAATGAAAAATAAAGAAAAAGGAGAGTAAAAGAAATGACAAAAGAATTAACCGTAGTAAATCCGATAAATGAGTTAGCCACTTATTTAAAGACGGATGCAAAAGAATTGGTTGAAGTGTTAAAGAAAACTGCTTTTAAAAATTGCCTAAAAGATGAGGATTTTAAAGCATGTGTAATGATTGCTAACACATACAAATTAAATCCCATCTTAAAACAAATTTATGCTTTTCCGTCAAAAGGTGGAGGAATAGTTCCGGTAGTAAGTGTTGATGGTTGGATTAGTATTGTAACAGGTAACAGAAATTATAACGATGTTGAATTTGTTGATATCAGAGAAAACGGGAAATTGGTTGCGATTACTTGCAAGATTTATATTAAAGGGCAAGAACAACCAACGGCAGTAACTGAATATCTTTCAGAATGTGCGGATAATACAAAAGACACTTGGAAAAAATGGCCATATAGAATGTTGAGGCATAAAGCATATATTCAGTGTGCAAGAATGGCTTTTGGTTTTTCCGGAATATATGACGAAGATGAAGCACAGAGAATTGATTCTGTTACAGAAGAAACTCCTACAAGAAAACCAGATG
The DNA here is from genome assembly GCA_947168325.1 of uncultured Elusimicrobia bacterium. Taxonomy (GTDB): domain Bacteria; phylum Elusimicrobiota; class Endomicrobiia; order Endomicrobiales; family Endomicrobiaceae; genus Ruminimicrobiellum. The sequence goes on from CAMVLN010000103.1 coordinate 2,800, forward strand.
TAGAAATGCCAAAAGCCAAAACAGAAGCAAAGCCAGAGCAAAAAAAAGAAGAAACAAAAGCTGAAGTAGTTGATGCTGAAGTAGTTGAAGAAGCTCATGAAAAAGCAAAAGAAGAGGTTAAGGCGGAGCCTGTTTCAGTGCTTGCAACGGCGGATGACGGGGCAAAAATAACGGTTAAAGGTTTTGTAAAAGATTTCATTCTTAAGAAAACAAAAACGAACAAAGATTTTACACAAATAACCGTTATAGATTCTTATGAAGGGATAAATCCTAAAACCGTAACAATTAATATCTGGGGCAAAAAGGAGCTCAACAAAGGTGTTGAATACATATTTAATGTTGCAGTCAAAATCTTTTCAAGTGGTGCAAGAAATTATCTTGCAGAAAATATAACGGAGATAACAAATGGTTAATGATTTAACTTTTGATGAGGTTAATCACATTTATCGCAGATATGGAATAATAAAGCCGTCCGTAACACAAATTTTGCAAGAGGTTGGTTTAATTGAGTTTTCGGCAGTGCCGAAGGAAGTTTTAGAAAGGGCTTCAAACTTTGGCACCGCCATTCACAGAACAACAGAATTATCAGACAAGAACATTCTTGACTATAGTTCTGTAAGTAATCCAATTATACCATATTTGAAAGCATGGCAGGCTTTTCTTGAAACCTATCAAATTGAAAATTTAGCTATAGAAAAACAATTTTATTGTGCTAAATATGATTATTGTGGGACAATAGATAGGATTGTGTATTCTAAAACTCTTAAGAGAAAGGTTTTAATTGATATTAAAACAACAGTAAGTATTTCCTCTACAGTTAATCTACAAACAGCAGGTTATGCAATAGGTATTGGAAAACCGAATATTATAAGAATGGTAGTGCAACTCAAAGAAAATAGTTTTCGTGTGGTTTTATGTGACAGTGCGACGGATACGGCTTATTTTTTGTCGGCTTTAAATATTTGGAAATGGAAAAAGTTACACAAATTAATAAAAAAGGAGCAATAGAAAATGACTAATGTAGATGTTGAAATAACACAGGAAGCAAAAGAAGTGTCCGAATCTACGGACTTAATTTTAAAAGAGGCAAAAAATTTTCAAGATTTTTTCTCCGTAAGATTTAGAAGTTTCTGCTAATATTTTGAAAACAATTAAACAAAGAAAGGAAAAAATTGATGAGGTAAGAAAAAGTTTAACAAGACCACTTGATACAGCAAAAAAAACAATTATGGACTTTTTCAGACCTGCAGAAAATAAACTTGCAGAAGCCGAAAACGAAATGCAAAAAACAATTCTTGAATATAGAGCCGAAGAAAGAAGAAAGGCGGAAGAGGAAGCAAGAAAAGTTGCAGAAGAAGCAAGAAAAAAACAAGAAGAACTTGCAAGAATCCAAAAAGAACAAGAAGAAGCAGAAATGATGGGAGATACCGCAACTGTTGAAAACCTTGAAATGCAAAAAACTGTTGTAGCAACAACAGCAGAAGTCGCAACGGTCACAACAAAAGAAGAACCTAAATTGTCCGGAGTAGCAGAAGTTAAAAGGTGGAAAGCTATTGTTACTGACAAAATGGCATTAATCAAACATATTGCACAAACAGGACAGCTTGAAAATCTTATAGAGTTTTCAAACAAAGAGCTTAATGCTTTGGCTACTGCAACAAAAGGGACAATATCTGTTCCGGGCATAGAATTTAAAGCCGAAAAAACTTTATCTGTAAGAAATTAAAAAAATGGAAGCTAAACAAGCAGAAAAACTAATATCAATTTTGGACGAAATAGAAAATAACATCAATAACATTATTAATGTTCCGGATGAAATTTCAAAAACACTTGTAAAATTGGCATCGTTGATAAGTTCGTTGTCTGTTTGTTGTATAAAATTCAAACAATGTGCGACTGATAAGTTTTTGGATTGGAGAAACGAAGGCAAAACAATTAAAGATAGTGAAATGTTAATGAAAAGTAGCCAAGACTATTATTACTACAAACTAACACAAATGAAAATTGATGCGATAAAAGAGATTATAAACAGTTTGAAGAAAAGGTTAGAGGTTTTAGCTAATGAGCAGAAAAATCTCTATTAAAAAATATCAGGGTTGTTATAATTGTAGTTTTTTTGAAAGGATAGGAAATAGTATAAGCGGATACGGAAAATGCAAAAAACCACTAAAAGAAGCATTTACGAAAATTGCAGGAACAAAAGGTGCAACTTCTGCACAAATTGCAAAAAAACTTTGCACTCTTAAAGAATGTGATTTTTTAGGCAAAAATATTATTACACATCTTTTGGGCGGGAGTTTTGAATTAGATAAGCAGATTGAAGAATTAGGTAAACTCGAAAAAGACTGTATTAATAAGCAAGAACAAAATAAAAGATTTTTGCATGGGTTTATTTATATTGAATCAAAACCAACTTTTGCAGAGGGAATTTAATGGCTTTTTATCACACAGCATTATCAATATTATGCAAATATAGTGATTATCAAGATATTATCAAATTTAGAATGAAAATTTTTGATTTAATGCGAGGATTATCTACTGTAAAAGAAATAAAACCACATTCAAAAAAACTTACAAAATATTTAATAAATTTTGATTATATTAGTTTTACGAAAGTATTAAAACAAATAATAATTGACAATGATTTAGTTCCTATAGCATGGGAACTGTTTGGCGAACCGTTGTTTGAAAATACTTTGTCAACGATAGAT
>CAMVLN010000104.1 GCA_947168325.1 uncultured Elusimicrobia bacterium
CAGGCCATAAATGTATATGAAAATCTATAATGTCCATAACCTCTGTATTTTATCACTATACACTATAAATTAAAAAAGTAAAATCTTGTTAAAGTCAAGAAAGTGTAGTCGTTCATAACATATTATTGACAATTACTATCTATTTAATGTAGAATAGGAGTGTATGTTATGATTAACATTTGTAATGAAGGGTATTATTTTCAATATTTTTGTTTTTCTTTTCAAAGACCTTTTGAGTTTCTATGGCATAGGGTGTTTTTTTGTTTATTTAATTAAAAACATTATTTATAAATAAAAAAACTCAAGAGGAGAAAACTCAAGAGGAGTGGTTTGTTTATGTCAAATTTAAATAATAAAAAAATAATTTTAAATGAAGAGGATATACCTAAACGATGGTATAATATACAGGCAGATTTACCTAGACCTTTAGAACCGGCTTATAATTCAAGAACAGGAAAAATAGCAACAAAAGAAGATTTATGTCAAATATTTCCTGAGGCAATTGTTAAGCAGGAATTAAGTAAAGAAAGATGGATAGATATTCCAGAAGAGATAATATATGCTTACAAAATATGGAGGCCATCTCCTCTCGTAAGAGCAACTAATCTTGAAAAATTTTTGGATACACCTGCAAGGATATATTTTAAAAATGAAGGGGTAAGTCCTTCAGGAAGTCATAAGTCTAATTCTGCAATAGCACAAGCATACTACAATATGAAAGAAGGAACAAAAAGAATTGCAACAGAAACAGGTGCGGGTCAATGGGGTTCAGCACTTGCGATGGCTTGTAAAATGTTTGGCATAGAGTGTGTGGTGTATATGGTAAAGGTTTCTTTTCAACAAAAACCTTACAGGAAATCTCTTATGCAAGTTTATGGTGCAAATGTTTATGCAAGCCCTTCAATGCAAACACAAGCAGGAAGAAAGATTTTGGAAAAAGATCCTAATTGTTGTGGCTCTTTGGGAGTAGCAATATCGGAAGCTATAGAAGATGTTATAACACATGATAAAGCAAAATATGCTTTAGGTAGTGTATTAAATCATGTTGCTATGCACCAGACGATTATAGGTCTTGAAGCAAAAAAGCAAATGGAAATTGCAGGAGAATATCCAGATATAGTTATAGCTTGTTTGGGTGGAGGCTCTAATTTCTCAGGTATTGCATTTCCTTTTATAATGGATAAAATTAACGGAACACATAAAAATGTTAGAGCAATAGCTGTTGAACCTTCAGCATGTCCTAAACTTTCTAAAGGTGTTTATGCTTATGATTACGGTGATTTATCTGGATTTACACCAGCATTTAAAATGTATACATTAGGACATACATTTATGCCCAGTGAAATACATGCAGGTGGATTAAGATATCATGGAGCTTCACCATTGGTTTCTTCAATAGTAAAAGAAAAACTTGCAGAATCTGTAGTGGTAAAGCAAAAAGATGTTTTCAAAGCAGCAGTAACTTTTGCAAGATGTGAGGGGATACTGCCTGCACCAGAATCCGCTCATGCAATAAAAGTAGCTATTGATGAAGCTTTAAAAGCAAAAGAGGAAGGTAAATCTAAAGCTATATTATTCAATTTGTCAGGTCATGGACATTTTGATTTATCTGCTTACGAACAATATTTGGAAGGGAAAATTCAAGATTGTAATTACTCCGAAGAAGATGTGCAGAAAGCATTGAAGGATTTACCAAAAGTAAATATATAAGTAAAAAATATTAAAACAAGTAGCTGAAATATTATGCTACTTGTTTTAATTTAGTGTTGCAAATATAAGTAAAATACATAAAGGAGTGTGGTGTTGTGGCAAAAACAGGAATTATTTGTACAATGGGGCCTGCAACAAGGTCAGCAAATGTTATCAAAAATCTTTCCGATAGTGGAATGACAGTGGCAAGACTTAATTTTTCTCACGGGACTTTTGAACAGTATGAAAAAGATATTGCTTTAATAAGATCTGTAAACAAAGAATATAAAAGAAATATTAAAATTTTAGGTGATCTTGAAGGGCATAGAATTAGAATTGGACAGTTGAAAGATGGAAAACCTGTAGAATTGAAAAAAGGACAAAAGTTGATCCTAACAAATAAAAGGCTTATTGGAGATTCAAAAACAGTCTCTATAGATTATTCTGGGCCGATGTCAGATTTAAAAAAAGGTGTTGAAGTCTTTATTGATGATGGAAATTTAAAATTGACGGTTATCTCTACAACAAAAGATTCTGTAACAACAACAGTTGAGATGGATTATCTTCTAAAAGAGCATAAAGGTATAAATATTCCATCAGCAAAATTACATTTCCCAGAAATTGAAGAACATGATAAAATACATATTGATTTTGCTATAAAAAATAAACTTGACTATATTGCAAATTCCTTTGTTAGAAATAAATCGGATATGAAGTATTTAAAAAAGATAGTTTCTAAAGAGCTCCCTAAATGTCAGCTTGTTGCAAAAATAGAAGATAGAGAAGGAATAGATAATGTTGCATCTATACTTGAAGTTTGCGATGGTATAATGGTTGCAAGGGGTGACATGGGAATCTCTATACCGCTGTGGACAGTTCCTGTTGTTCAAAAATATATTATAAAAAAATGTATATCTAGAAAAAAATTTGTTATTACAGCAACACAAATGCTTGAGAGTATGGTGGAACATCCTGTTCCTACAAGAGCAGAAGTTAGTGATGTAGCTAATGCAATTATAGATGGTAGCAATTTTGTGATGTTGTCAGCAGAAACTGCAGTAGGAAAATATCCTGAAAAAGCTGTTGCTATGATGGGCAATATTATAAAGTTTACTGAAAAGAATAGTTATAGGTTACATATTTAGTTTAAATTTGTTTTCAGATAGAAAAATTTATTTAACGATAGTGTATGTGAATACGATTTATAAGTTTTGAAAAATAGGTAGAATGTTATGCAAGAAATTTTTTATTCAGTACTAGCCATGTTTTCGGCACTTTTGGGAACATTTATAGTATTAAAGTTTTCTCAATGGTCGAGAAATAATTCTATTCTTTTAATAGGTTTTGCTGCAGGAGTAATGCTGTCTATAGCTTTTGTCCATTTGTTGCCGGAATCTGTGGAACATAGTTCTAATGCGATTATTTATGCCTTTTTAGGTTTTTTAGCTATGTTTACAATTCAATATTTTATATTTTTTCATCCATGCCATGACGAGCATTGTGGTGTTCATTTAGGAACTTTATCAACTTTGGGACTTTCCTTGCATTCTTTTTTTGATGGTATAGTTATAAGTGTAGGGTTTGGTGCAAATGCTTATATAGGTTTTATGACTACACTTGCAATAATGTTGCACAAATTACCTGATGGAATAACTATTACAGGTATTTTAATGCATTCAAAAAAATCAATGAAAAAAATATTGTGCTATTCTTTTGTGGTTGCTTTTTTTACTCCAATAGGAACTTTTATAGGAATGTTATTTTCATCTCAAATAACTCACTTAGTAGGAAATTTTTTAGCATTCACAGCAGGAACATTTATTTATTTATCTGCAGCAGATCTTATTCCAGAAACACATAAAGTTTCAAATAAAAAAGCTGGAATTTGTTTATTTGTTGGTGTAGTTTTAGTTTGTGTATTGGGATATATTGCTGGTAATCATTAAAAAAATTAACAAGTAAGAGCAAAATTATATATTTAATACAAAATGATACTATGATTGTAATAAATAAGTGACTTTAATAATTTAGACTGTCATACATGAGATGTTTTATTAAATTAAGTATAATCTGTTCAAAATAAATATATTTATCCTAAAAAATAATATTTTTAAAAACTATTTTTTAAATTATTTCTTTTATAATACAATAAAATTTAAAGTTTTGAATTTTATTAAAGTGTAAGCTGTTTTTATATGTAGCATATATTTGAAAAGGAAACAAAATTAAAATAGAAATTGGTGTTGTGCTAGTGGAGAAAGAATATTATGGTTTGGATATGGTTTGTATTGTTTGTTATATTTTTAATAATTTCAGTAATAAATTATTTAATATTTAAAGCTGAACAGAAAAAAAACAAAGAATATGAAGAGAATAAAAAACAATTGTTATTAGAAACGAATAACAATGTTCATTTAATAGAAGAAAATAAAAATTTAAAAGAAAAAGAAAAAGAATTAATAAAATTAAAAATAGAAATAGCTTCTATTGAAAAAGAAAAAGAAATTTTGCAAAAAGAAAAAGAACATATTGAAAACTTACAAAGAGATTTGTTAAATAGTTCAAAATTGGAATTTGAAAAAATCGCAAATAATCTTCTAAAAACTACAAAGCAGGAATTATCAAATACAAACAAAGAAGAACTAAAAAATATTGTTGCTCCTTTTGAAAACAATATAAAATCATTTGAAACAACTATTCAAAATCAGATAGTAAAGAGATAAAAGATATGGATTTTGAAACAGAAGAAGAAAAAAAAATAAGATTAAGTCTTGAAAAAGCTCTAGAATCAAATAATAACATTCATGCTTTCGAAAAAATAAACACAAATATATCCTCATTTTGTTCAAATATCCAACATCTTCAAGAATATAGTTTATATTTAGGCTCAAAACAAGATAATAAAGAGAAAGGTTCAGAAATAGATAAAACAATTATAGAAACAGCAGATAAAATCGCAGAAACATTTACTCTTATAGAAATAATAAAAAATTTTGACTACAAAGATAGAAATCAAAAAATACAAAATATAACAAAAGCTAATAGGCTTGAAGATGAATGTAATAAATATAAAAAAATATTTGATGATTTAACAGATAAAATAAAACAGCAAAATATAAATTTGATAAAACAAGCAAGAAATTCTGTAAGATATTCAAATTTTAGTGATTTTTCTAATGATGACCAACCGGTAAATAATAATAATATTAATATTGGATTTCAAAATGGAAAAGAATTTTTAGATGGAATTGAAATGAAAAAAAAACAAAATGATGCAATTAATAAAGCAGCAAAAAAAATAGAAAGGTCACTTAGTAGAAGAAATACTATGACAATGAATATTAAAATTAATGAAAATAATGAAAATCAGGGAAATAATATGGAATTGTTTAATATTGAATATAATAAAAAGAATGAATTACAAAATAATTTATTATTAAATAATACTACTAGTTTTGAAAAAAATATAGGGGATGAAAGTAAATATACTAGAATTACTAGTGGTTTATCTACAAGAAATTCAAAAATGTATCATGAAATGGAAGATAAAGTTTTTATTGCTTTAGAAGGTAAGAGACAAAATTGTTTAAGAAGACATTGGATTATATCATTAATTATAATTATTTTGATTATTGCATTATTATATTATGTATTTTTCTTTAAAAAAAATACTTGAATTAAAATTATTAATATTAATTTTTTTTATTTATTTATAAATATAATAAAAATTATATTTGAAAATTTATAACAAAAAATGCAATAATAAATGTTTTATTAAATAAT
>CAMVLN010000105.1 GCA_947168325.1 uncultured Elusimicrobia bacterium
TGTGATAGCCAAGTTGTGAAAAAAGTGTTAGATATTATTCCTAAAGATATTATGTTTACTACTTTTTCAATAATTTTTTCATATAACAAATCTGATTTTCAAACAATGTTAAATGGTATAAAAGCAATAAAAAATTTAAAACCTAATAGCAAAATTTTAATTGCAGAAGCATGTAGTCATCATGCAAGTAAAGATGACATTGGTAGAATAAAAATTCCTAAACTTTTAAGCAAATATCTTGGTTTTAATGTAGATTTTGATATATGTTCTGGAACAGATTATCCTAAAAATATTAGTCAATATTCTTTGATTATACACTGTGGAGGATGTATGATTAACAAAAAGCAAATGATTTCAAGATTAAATTATGCCATAGAAAAGAATGTTCCAATAACAAATTATGGTATGGTAATAGCATTTATAAATAATACTTTAGATAGAGTTATTAAGCCTTTTATAAAAAGCAAATAAAATAAACTCTCTTTTAATGTAGAATATATCTAAATTGTACATAATTAAAAAATATACCCCCACTTTCAATAGTTTTGCCATGAAAAAATTTTAAGCAATTTTTACAATGCTACATCACAAACAGTAATTTTAAATAGTTAAAAATTACTATAAACAAAAAACCTCAAAAAATTGATACTACTTTAGTTTATGCAATATGTTGCTAAATTTTTTATCATCTTTCTCATTTCTCATCTATTAAACTAATTCAATTAAATACTGCATTAATAGTATAATTATAATGAATTTATTGTTATTGAGGAAACTCTTTGAATTAAATCGTAATATGATTTAATTTTTGTTTTTCCAAAACCTTTTTCTTGACTATAAAAACTGTTTATTTGTGTATTTGTCTTACAAGAAATAAGTTCTGCTACTATATTAGCATTTGAAATAAATAATGTTGTATCTAAAGTTTGTATATCTTTTAATTCTGTTTTACTTGAACCAATAAAATCAAATTTAAAATCTAAAATATAATCTGCATTTTTTTTAACAACAACAAATCCATTTTGAACTAAATTAGCTGTTATTGCTTTTATCAAATCATCTTTGTTTTTATTTGAAGTAACATTCAATGCTATCTTTTTTTTATCACCTAAAAAATTTATTTCATCACTAACTATTCTAAATGAATAATTGTTATAAAAATCATCATTTAAATTAAATGTAGCCTTTAAATCAAATTCTAGTTTATAGTTTGACTTTTTTAAATAAGAGACATTATTGAATGAATATTCTAACTTTCCTTCATCGTTACTATAAATCGCTTCTATAAAAAAATTATTTATAGTTTTTACTGCAAATACATATTTTTGACATATTTCATTTGTCTTTGAGTAATAAATTAAAATATCTGATTTTATACCACTATGATTCTGTGTAGAACTAAATGAATTTTTAAAATTAATATATCCTAAAATATCGTTTATATTTGCAACTATTTCCTGTTCTAATGTTTGATTAATTCCATAATTATATATTATCTTTAAAGCTTCAATTAATTCCGGTAAAGCATAGAACAACAAATTGTTACTATTTAGTTGTTTAGCTTTTGTGTACCTATTAGCAAGATTTTGTTTTAGTTCTTCATACTCTTTTTTAAGTCTTATTTTTTCTTCTTCATAATTTTTTTTATTATATTCAATTAAAACATGAACTGTGTAAGAAGTTTTACCTGCATTTTCATTTTTTTCAAAATAAATATCTTTTAATTTTGTATCTAAAAGTTTAACATCTCTAGTTTTAGATTTTATTTTTTCATCTAAATAAATACCAGTATCTGAAATGATTCTATTTGTGTTCATAGACATGGTCAAATCTAAACTCTGTATTACTTGAGTCAAAGCATCGTTTATTGCAAATTGCCTTGCTTTATCGAAAGTTTCTTGTGTTGATGATCCTGAAAAATAAAGTTTCTTTTTATCTTCACTATTTTGTCCTATCCACGAAGGCATTTTTCTGGAAGACCTATCCACAAGTTTAGCTTGCAATAGCGAAATATTACAAGCTAAACTCAAAACTATAAACAAAAATATTATAAGTTTTAGTTTAAACATTTATTATTTTGTTGTATCTATTGTATTATAAAATCTTTTTTCTGCTTCATTTAATAACTCTTTTGCACTTTTGTTTTGTGATACTTGTGCTGATGTATCATCAAAAGCCTTTTTTACTAAATTTTTATATGTAGCTTCTGGAATTGAAACTAAAGAATATGTTCTATAATAAACTCTGCTATCATTTCCTTTTTGTTCATGAATTTTTTCCGTATAGGTTGATTCAACAGCTATCCCTGAAACACTTATTTTATTTACATTTGACATAAATACATCTTTCAAATATCCACCTGTTGTATCTTCATACATACCAGTTTCCAAACTTCTTCCAAATTCTACCCCAATTGTATTTTTAATTTGTTCTGCTACTTTTGTTTGTGCTGCAGCAAACGATGCTCTTCTTGAAGCTTCTAAATTTCCAAAACCCTCTGCCACTGCTACATAAAACATCTTAGAATCTTCTGCATAGTATTCTTTACCACTTGTTACCCACTTAGGTTGATCACCTCTTGGGATAGTTTCAAGAACTGTCATTTTTACTTGTTCTGCCGGTGAAACTTTACCTTTACTCGCACAACCTACTAAACCAAAAAACATAAAACTAAATGATACAGCTAATAATTTCTTCATTTTTTCTCCTATACATTATTTTTTAGTTAAAATAAAATCTTATTCCCGCTTGTGGCAACCAATCAGCATATACTCCAAAATTGCTTTCACTGTTACCATTTCCACTAAATGATGTAAAACTCATACCCATTTCTGTAAGAACAGATAAACAATTAAGCAAATAATATTCTGCACCTACACCTCCCTGAATTCTGAATACAGTAAAAGATCTTATTCCATTTTGTTTAGGATCATAAGCCCCAATTGAAAGACTACCTAACCAATAAATATTTAATTTATTAATTTTTACAAAATTACCTATTATTTTAGCACCAAATAAAACTGCTGTTTGAGAATCTCCTGCCGTAAAACCCAAAGACATATCTAATCCTAAACTGTCACTAAACCACATTCTTGCAACAACAGAATCTAAACTATTTATACCAAAATTTGGAACATCTAAATTTAATTTTGCATATCCTAATCCAAATTTTACATTTGATTTTGATTGGACACAAAAAGAAACACCGACACACAAAAACATAGCTAAAACTAGCAAAAGTAACAACCTTTTCATTTTTTATCCCCCCCTTACGAGTATTTTATTGAAAACAGACAAAAAAAGCAAATTACCGTATAAGAGCACATTATCATTAAAGACTCTTACTCTGTTTTTCTTTTATTTTAATTTCTTCCCATTCTCTTCTTATTTCTTCTTCACTTGTAACTTTGGAATCTCCAAAAACATGTGGATGCCTTCTTACCATTTTTTCATTTATTGTATCTAATACATCATATATATCAAACTTTTTATTTTCTTTTGCTATTTGAGCATGAAAAATTACTTGCAACAAAACATCACCTAACTCTTCCTTCATATTTTCATAATCTTGTTTTTTAACTGCTTCATCGTATTCTTTAGTTTCTTCAAACAAATATTTCATAAGAGTTTGATGATTTTGCTTTTTATCCCAAGGACAACCTTTTTCCCCTCTTAATTTTTCTAAAATATCAACTAACTTTAAAAATTTTTCTGTTTTTTTTTCTTTCATCATAATATTCCGTTTTATATTTTTTTAAATTAAACTACAACAAATTATTTTGACTTAACAAAAATATCAGTTAAAGTCATTATTGCTCTATAATAATCAAATAACTGCTTATGTTTTTCTGTCTGTTTAGTTAAAGATAATTTTTTTGTTTTGTTATCAAATAAAAAACTTTCAAAAGAACCATTAACAAAGTTATATTTTATAGCAATATCATCTTGAACAACTAATCCATCAATATTAAAGGCAATGTTATCTTTGGTATCAAACAGGTTATTACCTAAAGATCTATAAGTAACAGAAGATAGAGATAAGTTATAAAGTGTAGCCATTATATCCATATGAGAACCACAAACTTGTTTATCAATTTTTTGAAGATTTATATTTTTCTTTATTTGGTCTGGAATATAAATATAAAAAGGAACCGCATATCTTAAAAAGAGGTCTTCTACATTATAGTTAGAAAGTTCTCTTAAATTATGATCTCCTGTAACAGCGATAATAGTATTTTGTGCAAATTGTGATTTTTTTATACTTGAAATAAACTTTGCAAGTTCTCTATTAGAGAATTGAAAGGTTTTAAACAAATTTTTATTTTCTAAATCTTTTGTAGACATCATATTTTGTATATTTGAAGGAATTTTCAAAGATAATGCTTTATAATCTTTTGAAACTTTATATGGTGGATGATTTTGTGTAGATATAGCATAAATAAATTTTGGAGCATTTATTGTTTTATCAGATAATTGCTTTTCTATCAATTCAAAAAATTTATCATCATTTATTCCCCATGAATGCCTATCTTTAGCTTCAACAACTACATTTCCCTCGCCAACAATATCATCAAACCCTTGAGCCTTAAAAAAGCCTTCTAAATCTCTCCAAGTCATACTTCCACCATATAAAGCTAATGTATGATACCCTGCATTTTTATATGGCAAAATAATTGAAGTAGAAAATTGTTTGAAAGCATCTTGTGTTTGTGTAATTTGATTTACATAAGGTCTTTGTGGAATAGATAAACTTATAGATTCTATTGCATGTATTGTTATAAACCCTGCAGGTAAAAAATTATAAAAAACTATATCTTCATCAAAATGTTCTTTTAGTTCCCCCATAACATTAAAATTTTTATTATTACTTATAATAGGAATTTCACCTAATCCTTCCATAACAATTATAATAACATTAGGTTTTATTTTTTCGAGTTTTTTATTTTCTTTTGTTATCTTGTTTAAAATATCATTATTTGTAGTAGCATTTTTATATTTTGATAAAACACTTAAATCTTTTAATATTGTTTTTTCATCTTTATACTTAAATATGTCTTTTAAACTAGTAGTATTTCTTGAATTTTTAATCTTAAGATATATTGTATCTGCTAGAGGATGAATAGGATTTATACATAATTTATTTATAAATTGATTCGGCGAAATTTGAGAGTAGAAAAGCCCTAAAGGAAACATTGAAAAAGAAGCTCTAGCACAAATATGATAATTATCACTATAAATTTTTTATTATTTTTCCAATATAATGTATTAAATATATTTTCATTAAACTTTAATTCTTTGTATGTCCATAATGATAAATTATATATTACTGCAACTAAAATAATATATATTAGTATCAATACATAAAATCTGTAATCATATAATATTGTTTTTAATAATGCTAATGTATCATCTTCAAAGATACCAAATATTAGAATATTATAATGATCCTTAAAAT
>CAMVLN010000106.1 GCA_947168325.1 uncultured Elusimicrobia bacterium
TGTATAATTGCCATTAAGATTTTCATATTCTTTTATTTTTGTCATTTCTAAACATATTTTTGAAAAATTTTCTGCCAAGATAGATAACTGTTGAGAATAATCTATAGAATCATCAAAAGTTATAGAATCTTTTGAAACTTCTTTGCTATAAAAATCTTTAAACTTTTTTTCAATAGAATCTTTTATGTGCCAAGAGTCTTCTGAATCAGTAATAAACTGAATAAAAAATTTATCTAAAAATTTTTTTATTTCTTGATTAGTGGTAATTTTATCTAAAAAAGTATTTATGGAATAATCTATATAATCTTTATAAGAATCCAATATTTTATAGTTAGGTGAAAAGCCAAGTTGTAAAGCACAGGTTTTTATTATGATATTTATAAAGCTATCTATTGTCCTAACATTAAAATTATCGTAATTATATATTAATGTATTTATAGCTATTAAAGCATTATGTTGTATTTCTTCTGGCAAAAGATTTATATCATTAGTTATACTTTTTACTTCTATACCTAAAGCTAGTTTTTTTAGTGTTTCTATTATTCTTTCTTTCATTTCAATAGTTGCTTTATTTGCAAATGTCAAAGCAAGAATATTTTGTATTGGTGCTGTATTTTTTTTAGTTCTATCAAAATTTAGAAGTAAATTGATGTATCTTTTAGTTAAACTGTGAGTTTTCCCGGACCCTGCAGAAGCTTCAACTGATATAAAATTATTTTTTATCATTGTTTTTTTATAACAAGAAAACTAAAAACCTTCTCTTTCTAATTCTCTTTTAATATCTTTTCTTTTTAAATCTTCTTTTTTGTCGTAAGTAGTTTTACCTTTAGCAAGACTTATCAAAGCTTTTATTTTTCCATATTTTGATATATAAATTTCTAAAGGAACAACTGTTAATCCTTTTTCTTTTGATTTAGCAAATATTTTAAAAATTTCTTTTTTATGTAAAAGAATTTTTCTCAATCTTTTTGCTTGATAGTCTTGTATATGTGTAGAAATTTGAAGATAAGGAGCAATATATACATTTTCTAAAAAAGCTTCTGCATTATTAAATCTTACTAAAGAATCTACTAAACTTGCATTATGTAACCTTAAAGATTTAACTTCATAACCTGATAAAACAATACCAGCTTCATATTCTTCTAAAATATGATAGTTATGATATGCTTTTTTATTTGTAACTAAAACTTTTTTTTCTGTATTTTTTTTCGCCACATTATATCCCTAATTTTTATAGTTATCATTTTAGCAAAAGTATACAATTATAAAAACAAATAAAAATATCCTTTTTTTTAACATCTTATTATAGCAAACAATTAACTTAAAAAATTATTTTCTGTTATATGTCAATTTATTTTATTTCTTATATTTAATGACTGTTCAAAATATTTTGGTTCTAAAGAATTAATACCTTTTCTATAAAGATTTGCAAACAAATATTTTGATATAGCTTTCATAGTAAAAACATCTGCCATAGCTCTATGAACAGTGTTTACTTCAATATCTAAAATTTTTGCAATATCACTAAGTTTATTAGATTCAAAACAAAAATATTGTCTAGCAATAATTAAAGTATCTAAAAAATACATTTCAGGAGAATTTATGCCACTTTCCATTATTTGTTTTGATATAAAATTTAAATCAAAATAAGCATTATGACAAACCAAAATAAAACCATCTATAAAATCAGCAACATCTTTAGCTATATCCGAAAATGTAGGAGCATTCCTTACCATATCATTTGTTATACCATGTACTTGAGATGAAAAAACAGGAATATTACAACATGGATTAACAAGAGTATTAAATTCTGTTTCTACTCCATCAGAAATCTTTAACATAGCTATTTCACAAACTCTTGCACCGTGTTCAATAGATAACCCAGTTGTTTCTGTATCTAAAAAAATAAGATTATTTGGCTTGTTTGTTAATATCGCAGAAGGTATCATTAAAATCCTTTATTGCATTAGATATTAGATATCAAAATATATTAAAATTTTTTGTTATCATCTTATAACTACAATTTTACCATCATGTTTACTACCATCATTTTCTTTAATAATCCAAATATATACACCACTCTCAACATAATTATAACTATTATCTTTTCCATCCCAATGAATAGTATGGTCTCTATCTTCTTTATGAGTTTGTGGCAGAGGAATTAATTTTTCATTTTGAATAGTCCAATTTTTTTCTCTTATAAGATGACCTGCAATATCATAAATTCTTAATATACCATGACAATTATCATCGTTTTTAGCATTTACACCTTTAAATTTTACCCACCCATCTGCTGTATATGCACCGTGCTTCATTTGATCTCCTACATCATTATTTAAAGATTTACTGGATTCTGGAATCCAAGGATTAGGATAAACTATTAATTTACTGTTTTTTGCATATATAGGTACAACTAATAGAAAAAATATTAATATTGATATTAGCTTTTTTATCATCTTATTCTATCCAATGCTCTTTTAGCTTCAATTTTATTAGGTTTAAAATATAATGCTTTCCTAAAATATTCCGTTGCTTTATCTATCTCATTTTTACTATAAAATATCATACCTTTTTCATAAAACTCTTGTGCAACTTTATCTACAACATTATCTAATTCCATCTTTGCAGAAATATTGTCCGGGTTATATTCTAATGCTTTTTTATAATTTGTTGCCGCTTCTTTAAATTTATTTTTTCCAGCTGCAACTAAACCTTTTTTATAATATTTTTCTGATAAGTTTTGACTAATACTTGAAATATAATTTGATGAATTTCTTAAATATTCTTCAAATTCATATTTTTCTGCAATATCCTTTGCTTTCTTAAAATAATCAATAGCATCTTCTGCTTTCCCTTTTTCATAATATTTTAAACCTTTTTCATAAAAATCATATAACATATCTTTAACCTTATTTTGTTCATTTCTAAGGGCAGTATCTCTTTCTGCTTCTGCAATTTCTTGAATATTCATTTTTGCTTTATCAATTAACTCTTGAACATCTATTCTATGAGGAGCAACAACAATAACTGCCTCAAAATATTTTATAGCTTCCTCATATTCACCATTTTTATAATATTTCATACCCTCTTTATAAATTTCTGTAGCTTTATCTGAAGAAATCTTAGCAAGACGATTATCAAGATTTAAAATTTCCTCTTTTGCAATAGCATTTTCAGAATCTATATCTAGCAAATATTGTAAAGTCTCTCTTGCTTTAACTAAATCGCCTTTTTTATAAAATTTTTTGTATCTGTCCCAAAGATATTCTATTCTATCACTATTTTCTGCTCTAGACTGTTCAACTTTAACATCGTTTGTTACTTGTTCACCTTTTTCTATACCATATTTTGCTAACTTATTTGTAGGATCAATATCTAAAATCATTCTATAATATTTATCTGATGTTACAATATCATTTTTAGATAAAGCCTTATCTGCTTTTTTCATATATATAGAAATTTTATCCATATTATAATAATCGTCAATTTTTGCAAGCTCATCCACAATTTTTCTTAAATATTCTTGAGAAGGAACATGGTCCGGATAAACAGCTAAAATATCATCAAATTGTTTTCTGGCATTTATGAAATCTTTTGCATAAAAACTTGCTTCAGCTTGCCTAAAATGGTTATTTAAATAATATGTATAAGCTGTTTTTTTATTCATAAAATCACCAAAAGCTGTACTAATACTAAACTGATGTGTCGCATTTAAATCGGATGTAGGAATAAAAGCATAATCAAAATTTAAACCTTGAAACTGAAGACCTACTCCCATTCTTGTATTATTAAATATAGAATTTTCACCACACTTAATACCAAATCTAAAAGCTAAAAAATACACCGGATTAAAAGAGAATCCTATACTTGTAAAATTGTCACTATCTTTTACACTATTAAAATCTATTGCTACCTTTACATTATAAAAATCTTCATAATTAAAACCTAAACCAACCACCAGTGTTTGTGGCAAACAAAATTTTTCTTTTACATATTTCTGATCAGTTCCAAAATTTTTTAAGGCAAAACCAAAACTTAAACATTGTATTGTAGGAACAGCAAAAAGTCCACCGACATCTAATGCAATTGATTCCGAAAGATAATCAGCTAAAGAACTTCTTATAAATTTTAAACTTACACCAATACCACCATAATCTATAAATGTGGGGAGATATCTTTTTAACGGTAAAGAATAATTCAACTGTGCAGATATATCATAACTATTACCTAAATTACTTATTTTTTGACCAAGATTATCTAAATAATCTCCGGTCTTATAGTCAACATACATCATGGATGCACCAAAAATACCTATTGAACTAAAAAATGCAACTCCTACATAGTCATACTGTATATTTCCTGTAATATTTGATACAGCCAAAGTTGCTACTGTTCTATAAACTCCAACTGTAGATGATGGATTTACAATTGAACCGGTAACAAAATGAGATTGCAAAGCTACACCTGTATCACCCATACCTGAACTTATTGAGTCTGGATTTATTGCAAAAATTTTTCCCGTTGCATAAACATTTTGAAATGATAGTATACAAAAATTTAAAACTAGTAACGAACTTATTATTTTTTTCATCTTTATTTCCATATGATAAGAATCCTTAATATAAGTTTAAAACTGTATTTTACAAAATTTCAAATCGTTTTGTTATCATGATTATTAGCAACCAGTTTGAATCCCCTACCAAAAATTGTAACAATTTTGTTTCCCCATGTTCCTAATGCTTGTCTTAAATTTTTAATATGAGTATCTATAGTCCTAGTTGTAACCTCAATACTATAACCAAAAACTTCTTCTAAAATATATTCTCTACTTAAAACTATATTAGGTTTCGACAAAAACATATATAACAAGTCAAATTCTTTTGGTCTTAATTTAATTTCTTTACCTTTTATTGATACCGACATAGAATCTAAATTTATAACCAAACCATCTACTTCAAAAATTTTATTTTCTATTTTCCTAATTACTCTTCTTAATAAAGCTTTAATCCTTGCAACAAACTCCTTATTGCTAAATGGTTTAGTTATATAATCATCTGCACCAACTTCTAAACCAATTACCTTATCCACTTCTGTAGATTCCACTGTTAACATAATTACCGGAATATTTTTTGTTTCTATATTTGCTCTTACTAATCTACATAACTCTATTCCACCTACTTGTGGCATTTTGACATCAAGTATAATTAAATCTGGTTTTATTTTTAAAATTTTTTTGTATCCATCATCTGTATCAGCACATTTAATGACTTTAAAGTTTTCTTTTTCCAAAATATCTGCCACCAACTCTCTTATTGCCTCTTCATCATCAACAATAATAATTTGCTTTTCAAACATTAAATGCTCCTACTAAAAATTATACCTCTATCTGCATTCTCTTCTTCTTT
>CAMVLN010000107.1 GCA_947168325.1 uncultured Elusimicrobia bacterium
ATTCCTCAGAGGTTTCTTCAACAGTTTTTTCTTCAACTGTTTCTTCTTCAGCTGGTTTTTCATCCTCTAGTTCTTTATTGATAAACATAGAAAACAATACTATATTAAGTTTTATTTTTTTAAAAGTTTGTATTCAATAGAATCTGAAAGAGCTTGCCAACAAGCATCAATAATATTATCACTAACACCTATTGTACCCCAACTACTTTTTTTATCTTTAGATTCTATTAAAACTCTAACTTTTGCTGCTGTATTTGCATTTGAATTTATAACTCTTACTTTAAAATCTGTAAGTATAACTGACTGAATTTCTGGATAGAATTTTATTAGTGCTTTTCTTAAACATTTATCTAATGCATCGACAGGACCACCACCTTCTGCAACAGTATATTCTTCTTTTCCGTTAACATCAAGCTTAACAGTTGCTTGAGATATAAAGTCACCATCTTTATTTTTTTCTACACTAACTCTATAATTTTTTAATATAAAAAAATTCTTATATGTTTTTTCCAATTTTTTTGTAAGAATATAAAAAGAACCATCTGCATTTTCATATTGATAGCCATTATTTTCTCTTTCTTTAATGATATTAATTATACCCTTTAAATCTTCTTCTTTTTCTAAATCCATTGCAAGTTCGTCTGCCTTTGAAACTATGTTGCTTTTTCCAGACAAATCACTTACTAAAATATTCCTTTTATTCCCAACATGTTTAGGGTTTATATGTTCATAAGTATTAGAGTCTTTTTTTATTGCTGAAACATGCACACCTGCCTTATGTGCAAAAGCATTTCTACCAACATAAGGCATACTATCTATAGGAGTTAAATTTGCTATTTCATCAACATATTTTGAAAGATTTGTGAGTTTTTTTAAATTTTTCACCGGAACACAATGATATTTCCCTTTTAGCTGTAATGATGGAATTATAGAACATAAATTTGCATTCCCGCATCTTTCCCCTATACCATTTATTGTCCCTTGAACAAGTTGACATCCAGACAAAACTGCAATTATTGAATTTGCTACAGCACAATCACAATCGTTATGTGCATGAATGCCAAATTTTACATTAGAAAACTCTTTAATTGTTTCTGTAACTATTTTTTCTATATATGATGGCAAAACTCCACCGTTAGTTTCACATAAACAAACATAATCTGCTCCTGCATCTATTGCCGATTTTATTGTTTGTAAAGTATAAATTTTATTATGAATATATCCATCAAAAAAATGTTCTGCATCATATATAATTTCAAACTTTTTTGATTTCAAATATGATATTGTGTCAAATATCATTTTAAGATTTTCTTTAAGAGTAGTTTTAAGTGCAACTTGTACATGTAAATCCCAAGATTTTCCAAAAATAGTTGCAACTTTTGTCCCTGAAGCAATTAATTTTTTAATTTGATTATCATCTTGAATTTTTGTATTAGGTTTTCTTGTAGAACTAAATGCTACAAGTTTAGAATTTTTAAATTTGTTTTTAGCAAGTTTAAAAAATTCTTCATCTTTAGGGTTTGCACCTGGCCAACCACCTTCAATAAAAGATATACCAAAAGTGTCCAAAGCAGATGCTATTTTCAATTTATCTTCAACTGAAAATGCTATTCCTGCACCCTGGCTACCATCTCTTAATGTTGTATCAAATATCTTTATTTGTTTCATAAAAAATCTATGGATTTTTAAAGTATGAATGTATTAAAACATATAAGTATATACAAATGGTAACAAAAAATATTGTTAGTTAATATTGTTAGTTATATATTATAAATTGTTATTATAAACTATCAAATTCTATGCTACCTTTATGCCTACATTCATCACTTTTATGTATGTATAAGTTTTTGCTTTATGAGAATTATTTCTTATTAAGTTTAAAGCCTTTATGTAATTCGTTTACAGCTTTATTCAAATCAACTGCATCTATAACACAAGAAACCTTTATTTCACTTGTAGAAATCATTTCAATGTTTATTTTATTTTTAGCTAAAATATCAAACATTTTTGAAGCAACCCCTGCATGAGTTTTCATTCCAACACCAACTACTGAAACTTTTGCCACATGTTCATCACAAGTTACAGTTTGTGCCCCCAACTCTTTTGCAAGTTCGTCAACTTTTTGTTGAGTTTTCTTCATATCTATTTTACTTACTGTAAAAGAAATATCATTTTTCTTATCCAAAGCTGCAGATTGAATAATCATATCTACATTGATACCTAATTTTGCAATACTACTAAATATTTTTGCTGCCATTCCAGGCACATCTGGCAAATCTATTAAAGAAAATTTAACTTGATTTTTATCAAAAGTTACTGCTGACACCATAAGGTCTTCCATTTTTTTTCTCCCTATTTTTTCTTCACTAACTATAAAAGTTCCTTCTTGTTCTGAAAAAGTACTTCTTGCATGGATTTCTATACCATAATTTTTTGCAACTTCTATACTTCTTGTTTGCATAACTTGTGCACCAGAACCTGCCATTTCCAACATTTCTTCATAAGATATTAAATTTATTTTTCTTGCATCTTTTACAACTCTAGGATCTGTTGTAAAAATACCTTCAACATCACTATAAATCTCACACATATTTGCTTTCAGTATTGCAGCAAGTGCTACTGCTGTTAAATCTGAACCACCTCTCCCTAATGTTGTAATATCGCCACTTTTATTCATTCCTTGAAAACCTGCAACAACAACAATATTTCCTTTATCTAAAAAAGAAAATATTTTTTTAGGTTCTATCTTCTTTACTCTTGCTTTTGTATAATCATCATTTGTAGTAATACCTGCTTGAAAACCTGTTAAAGAAACAGCTTTATGTCCAAGAGACAAAATTGTCATTGCTAGTAATGCTATAGACATCTGTTCTCCTGTTGCAAGCAACATATCCATCTCTCTAGGATTTGGATCTGCTGTAATTTCTTCACACTTTGTAATTAACTCATCTGTAGTATCTCCCGGTGCAGATACAACAACAACTATTTTATTGCCGCCTTTTTTTCTAGCAATAATTTTGTTTGCAACAAGTTTCATCTTATCGCTATCTGCTACAGAGGAACCACCAAATTTCATCACTATTAATGCCATTTTTCTTTCTCCAACATTATTTATATTAATGTAAAAAAAATTTCAGCTTATAAGCTTATGCTAAAAAAATTATTTAATATATATAATCTGCAATATATAATCTGCAATTAATGCCAAAAGCAAACGATTAGACAAAAATATTCTAGTATCGTTTATTCTATAATAAATTAAACTGAAGTGTAAAGAAAATAAAAAAGTATTTAATACAGAAATTTATATAAACAAAAGGATTTTTTTGATAGTTTAATTTAAATATCTTTGTCTTTTAATTTCTTGGTATTTGCTAACTTTAATTATTTTGCTTTTTTTTCAGATTTTTTGTTCAGTTTTAATTTGATTTTATCTAATATTTTTGTTTTATCCTTTAAATAATTAGTTTTTTGATTTTTTTCTATTTCAATCACATCACTACAATATCAGTTTAAACTTATGCAATAACTAGATTTTTGTATTTTAATTTAGTATGTTAGTGTATAAATAAAGTTTTTTAATAGAAAAGTTATCAAATTATATTTTGTTCTAATAAATTCATTTAGGGAAAAAACATTTGTAATAAAAATATTGGAGAAAAAAATGAATGTACCAGCCGAATTGTCTTATACAAAAACTCATGAGTGGGTAAAAAAAGTAAAAAATAAAGTTTATGTGGGAATTACAGATTATGCACAACATGAAATTACAGATATAGTTCATGTTGAACTTCCAGAAATTAGCAAAAAGTTTGGCAAAGAACAACCATGTGCAGTTGTTGAATCGGTAAAATCTGCATTTGATATTTATTGCCCCATATCAGGAACAATAGCAGAAATTAATGAAGAAGTAGTAAATGCTCCAGAACTTATCAATCAATCACCTTATGAAAAAGGTTATTTGTTTGTTCTTGAAAATGTTGATGAAGAAGATTTTAAGTTATTAATGAATGCCGAACAATATACAAAAACAATTGAAGGTTAATTGAATGAATTATATACCGATAAGTAACGAAGATAAAAAGGAAATGCTTAAAGCTATTGGTGTAAAAGATATAGAGGAACTTTTATCTTTACAAATACCAGAAACTTTGAGAGCAAAAAGATTGAATTTAGATAAATCAATGTCGGAACAGGAACTTTTATCTTTATTCAAATCATATTCACAAAAAAACAAATCAAACTTAATATGTTTTCATGGTGCAGGAATTTACGACCATTTTGTTCCTTCAATAGTTGACGAAATTATTGGAAGAAGTGAATTCTTAACAGCATATACTCCTTACCAAGCAGAAGCAAGTCAAGGAACATTACAAGCAATATTTGAATACCAAAGCATAATATGTGAACTTACAGGACTAGATTGTTCCAATGCTTCAATGTATGATGGTGCAACGGCTGTTGCAGAGGCAATATTGCTTGCAGTAAGAGTTTCAAAAAAAAATAAGGTTATTATATCTTCTGCCTTAAATCCACAATATATTTCAGTAATTGAAACTTATACTAAAAATTTAAATATAGAAATTATAAAAATTGATATAGATAGTAAAACAGGTACTACAGATAATAATATCTTAAAAAATATCATAACGGAAGATATTGCAACGGTAGTAATTCAATCTCCAAATTTTTTTGGAACTGTTGAAGATATGCAAGAATTATCAAATATAGCAAAGTATAATAAAGCACTGTTTATTGCAGTTGTTAATCCAATATCGTTAGGTTTGTTTAAAAGTCCTGCAGAGTATGGTGCAGATGTTGCTGTTGGCGAAGGACAGGTTTTTGGAAATCAAATGTATCTTGGGGGATCAACTTTTGGTTTTATGGCAACTACAAAAGCTTTAGAATGGAAAATGCCAGGAAGAATTGTTGGTCAAACTATAGATAAAGATGGAAAAAGAGGTTTTGTTCTTACATTACAATCAAGAGAACAACACATCAGAAGAGAAAAAGCTACATCAAATATTTGTACAAATGCAACATTAAATTCTCTTGCAGCTTGTGTTTATGTTGCTTATCTTGGTAGTCAAGGTATAAAAGAATTAGCCGAAACAAATATTTCAAAAGCAAGATATACTTTTGATAAAATAAAAAATATTAAAGGTTTTACTCCTTTATTTGAAAAATCTTTATTTTTCAATGAATTTGTATTTACGACAAACAAAAATATAGATAAAATAAACGAAGAATTATTAAAAGAAAATATTTTAGGACCGTTAAATTTAGAGGAAATAAACCCTAAATATAGAAACTGCATAATGTTTGCTGTTACAGAAAAAAGAACAAAACAAGAAATAGATAAATTAGTAGAAATTTTAACTAGAGTGTAAAAAA
>CAMVLN010000108.1 GCA_947168325.1 uncultured Elusimicrobia bacterium
CCAACATTTTCAATAAATTATCATATGTAATAGAGTGTTATAGGATAATCTCCTTATTCAAATACTTTCATTGTTGCATTTATTGATTTGTCTCCTGTTTTATTTATTACTCTTATTATGTGAATTCAAGTTGCTAATGCGACTAATGTGCCCCCACTGGATTGCTTCGCTTCGCTCGCAATGACGGCTATTTTAACAAAAGACAGCAATTTATTATTATATACTTTATAAATTGCCGTTTTTTCTTTATTTTCTTTCTTTTTCCCTTTTCTACCTTTTTTCCCTCTTTATTTCTCTACTTATACTGCTAACATTTCTATTTATTTTGCTTGCTTTTTCTCTTAAACTTTTTGCTTCTACTACTCCTTTCATTATTCCTTCTCTTTCTTATCTGTATCCTTTTATATCTTTTCATCCCTATATTTTATTTTTTTCCACTAAGTGTTGCTTTAGCAACTTGAATTCATATAGTCTTATACAATATTGACATATCAATACCAATAAGGTATTGATAATCCTATAAGTATTTATATAGTAAACTTTATATATCACGATTTGTGTATCAATACCACCAAAGGTATTGATACTATATACTCTATCTTAAGTCTTTATCTACAAGTTCAAATAGTTTTTTGTAGATAAATAATATTAAACACATTTTATTTTTTTATATATTCCTCAACCTTCCATATATCCTTAGATAATTCATACAACATTTGTTGCCTATCTTTTATATTTTTATCATTCCACAATAACGGATAATATGCTTTTAATTTATTATTAATTTTATCTACTGATGAATTTGAACTTCCAATATTTTTAAGTTGTATAATACTGCTTGTTAAATATGTGTTTGAATTTAAATATGGTTCTTTTTTTAGTTCAAGTACATTACATCCTGCAACAATATTTAATGGCTTTTCTAGTAATGTTAAATTCCCCAATTTTAACTTATACTTTTGATATTCTTTATTTTCTTTTGTTTCTGGAAATTCAGCATTTTTATAAAAATCATTTGCGACTTCTTCTTTTTCGGTATTTGGTAATATATGTTCTATTTCCAATTTTAAATAAGAATCTATATCATGAGGCTGGTTAGATAATCCAATAATAAAATTATCTATATATTGAGCTATTTTCGATAGAATATATTTGATTCTATATTTTTGAAGAGAATTTAAAGCACAAATATTAAAATAATTCTTATATTCTTCTTTTTTATCCTCAACAATAGGAAAAAATTCTTCTCTAATAAATTTGTTAAATTCATCTGTTTGTGTATTTAAATCTTCAATCAAAGTGATTTTTTTTATTTTAGTTGCCCATTTTGCAAATTTTATTTCTAATTCTTTTGTTGATGTTTTTGTTATTATGTAATATAAAATTACAGTCTCTAACTGCTTAACTAAATGATTAAATAAATTTTCTGGCAAATTAATAGCAGATAATAACACTATGAAATGCAAACTAAATCCACCACCACAAAAAGATTGAAATTCATGTAAATATCTATTTTCTTGTCCATCTTTATCTTTTATATTTCTCAACATTTGATTTAATACTTTTAATAAAACCTTCTGGATTTTCTTTATAATGACATAGTGCATTATTATCTTTAAACCAATCATAAATTTGTTCTTCTCTTATGACACCATCTTTGCTATATTTATCAGTGATAGCATAATTAGCCATAATGTAATATCTTAAAAACCTTAATGGTTTTTCTTTTGCATTTTCTAGTGGCTTAGTAATTTCTTTCCAACTTTTATTAATATCTCCAAAGCTTTCTTTTGGGGTATTTATGAATATTAAATTTTTTAATAAATCCATTGGATTCAATCCAACTCCTCGCTCATTTATAGTTTCAAATATTTTGAGTGCAGAACCAATATCTGTTTGTATTTGAATGAAAGAAACTTTATGGGATAAATATGCCCAAAACATACCTATTTCTTCTTCTGTTTTATATGTATTAGAAAAGAAATTATATATAAGTTTATATCCCTCAGATAATCTTTGTATTGAATTAGTTTTTTCTTTCTTTGAAAGTTTAGATAGATAATTTTCAATATCCTCTGTTTTTGGAGAATTTTTTGTAATATATTTTATAAAGTCATTTGTTCCATCATAATTTAACTCTAATTTTGAAGTGTTCACATCTTTACCAGTTTTTTTATCTGATACTTTTATTAACAATAAGTTATTTATACTAGAATATTCTTCTTTTGGAAGAATAGAAGTTAAAGCACAAATTATTAAAAATAAGGTTGTTAATCTTTGTTGTCCGTCAATTATATCATATAAATGTTCTGAGGAATTATCTTTATTTGAAACAATAGTTGTTCCTATAAAATATTCTCCTTCTCTATCCAAATCAAAACTTGTTTTTATATCCTCTAACAAAATATTTATTTGTTTTTCACCCCAAACATATTCTCTTTGATACTGAGGAACCACATAGCAACATTCCGTAAATGCTTCCTGTATTGAATACTTTTTATATTGTATTTGTGTCATTTTGCAACAAACCTCCTTTATACTATAAGGATAAAATCCTTTTTAATAACTTATCCTTATTCCATTGGTTTTATCATTGATTCAATGAATTTAATTTCTTCTTTAGTTAATTTATATTTGTTATAAAGCTGTTTATCTATTTCTTTTATAGAACAATTCCAATTTATAGAATCACAAATAGTATTAAAATCGGGTAAATAATATAAAAATTTATCTGGAGTCATCATATTTATAGCTTTAGTAAATTTAGTAGATAAATATTTTTTACAGTTTCTAACTTTTTTTATATCATCAGCATCATAAATACATAATTTTGTCCTTCCAAAACTTTCATCTTTTTGTAATATTTCTAAATTTTCTGAATTAGCCAAACCTTCATTAGGTCTAGCAGATGGTAATATAATTTTAAATTTACTTATTGGTTGTCTATCTAAATCCTTTGTTTTAATATAATACCATTTACTTTTCCCTCCAGAACCAGCTTTGTCATTTGTTAAAACCTTTGAATAATTTTTGGGAGCTGGTTTTGTTCTATCTACTTCATCTTTTAAGACACTTGACTTGTGATATTGAACAAAATTTGATCTTTAAAAAGTTTAGGGATTTTTTTGATAGTTCCAATCATACATGCACGGGTCGTCTATTAGACGACTTTAAGTATAAGTTATCAGCTATAAACTTACACAAAGTTAAAGCGACTTTTAAGCTATTATATGAACTTTATAACTGTTATGCTTTTAGTTTTATAAATCTTAATTTTGACCTTTTAACAAGATTAAAAAACTTTAAAAACATTTATTGCAAACATCACTTTAACAATATAATTATATAAAAAAGCACGGCATAAAACAATTATATATCTTCGCTATTTATCTTCAAAGGTATATTTGTTTAGGTCTGTTTTATATAGTTCCCAGTTCGGCATATATTTTTGAATAAGAGAAACAAATACCTGGTTATGAGTTTTTTCAATAAAATGTAATAGTTCGTGTAATATTATGTATTCAATCTCTTTGACTTTTCTTTTAGCCAGTTCCAAATTTATATATATAACCTTTTTTGATTGATTACAAGTTCCCCACCTGGTTTTCATTTTCTTTATCTGCCAGGAATGAACTTTTAGTCCTGTTTTCTTTTCCCAGATAGGTATTAAAGTTTCAAGTTTAGAATGTAGTTGTTGTCTATACCAGTTTTCCATTAATGTTTTTTTAGTCTTTCTTGTAGCATTTTTTCTAACGGTTATAACAATGTATTTGACACCGGATATAGTTACAGCCGATTTACTACCGTTTTGAACTTTAAGCATATATCTTTTACCAAACAAGTAATGACTTTCTCCAGAAACATACTCTTTTGGCGGTATACGGTTTTGATTTTTTATCAGTTCAATGTTATCTTTAATCCAGTTCCATTTAGATATAGCAAAAAGTTTTATAGTTTCATTATCATAACTTTCTGGAGCAGATATTTTTACACTTGCATTTGGCGGATATACAGCTAAATGAATATTTTTAATATTTTTTCTAACAACATTGATATTAATATTATTAACTTGTAATACGGTAGAATTAATCATAATTTGCTTCCACTATTTTATAAATTTCTTCTACTTTATCATTATCACAATTTAGAGTTTTCTTTATTATCAATTTAACTTTTCTAACTTTCATTTGGTTTTCTTTATACTTATTTGGTTTTTCTTTTATAATAGCTTCGTTTAATTCAAATGTAGTATCTTCGTCTTTATCAAGATTATCGTATAATGCTCTTAACTTTCTATCATTACCGATACTTTCGGGATAATTTCCCGTGCCGATTTGTTGAACTTTCTTCGCTAATTCCGATACTTCTTTTAAATATTGTGCATAAGATAACCTATCTTGTTTTCTTTGTTCTATTAAATTATCAAGTATTTCAGACATTTTCCTATAATATTCTGGATTTGTTTGATACCCATAATTAACTACTTTTCTAATATGGTTTTCTATTGTTTCGGCAACGGTTTTATGATTGTTTTTCACATTGTCTGGTAAATCTTCAACAAATGTAGTTCCTTTTTTTATTACCAAATCTATTAAAGACATTTCGTCAAAATCACATAACTTTTTACTTAAACCAGCTTCAATATAATTATCTATCATAAATCGCATATCTGGTTCATAAGATTTTAAATCTATTGAATCTCCACTTGCAAGAGAAATGAGTTGTTTTAACCGTATATAATTATTAACTTTGTCCTTTAATGCACTTATTTCCTGTGCGGTATAATTAAAACCATCATCTTGCATATACGGAGAAAAGTTAGTATAAGTTCTAACAACATTATTAACTAATTTATATAATTGGTATCTTTTTTTAATTGCATTTTCGTCATTTACATTATCATAACAGTTAAAGAAAGTTTTATAATCTTCATCCGTTTTAGGTTCTTTAACATCTTCCAACAATGCTTGAATTGCTTCTAATGCTTTATGAAAATCCTTTTGAGAGAGTTTTATTCTGTCATTTAACAAGCCGATAACATCTTCTTTATCATAACCATCAAACACTTCACTTGTATAATCAGCAATAGATTTTTCCAAACATTTGAACAAGTCCATATAATCTACTATATATCCAAAATCTTTAGTATCATCATCTAACCTATTAACTCTACATACGGCTTGAAACAAGCCGTGGTCTTGCATTTTTTTATCTATATACAAGTATGTTGCCGGTGGTGCATCAAAACCTGTAAGAAGTTTATCTACCACTATCAACAGTTTCATATTTGCTGGTTCTTTTATGAACTTTTCTTTAGCTTCCTTTTCTTTGTCTTGTGCTATTTTATCTTTATTTGGTGTATCGTTTGAAATA
>CAMVLN010000109.1 GCA_947168325.1 uncultured Elusimicrobia bacterium
AATAATAATAATTTTATATAACTTACTGTTTTAAATAAATTTATGGCAAAAACTATATCAAATTTAGGTGAATTTGGCTTAATAGATTTTATAAAAAAACATAACACAAAAGCCTTAAAATATCATAATGTATATTTAGATATTGGTGATGATTGTTTTTGTTTTAATTCTTATAATAATTCAAAATATGTTGTAACAACTGATATTTTAATTGAGAATGTACATTTTAAAAAAGAGTGGTCAACTCCAGAACAAATAGGAAAAAAATCTATAGAGGTAAATGTTAGCGATATTGCCTCTATGGGAAATGCAAAACCTTTGTATGCTTTTGTATCTTTAGGAATTCCTAAAGATACTTCAATAAATTTTATAAAAAAACTTTTTAGCTCAATAAAAAATACTTGCATAAAATACGGTATTCATCTTTCAGGTGGCGATACAGTTGGTGCAAAAGATATTACAATATCTATAACACTAATAGGAATATGTTATGATAAACCAATATCAAGAGATACTGCTAAATATGGAGATTTAATTTTTGTTACTGGAACTTTTGGTGATAGTTTAGCTGGATTTGAAATTTTATCTGCAGGTAAAAAAATTTTAAAATCTTTTGAAAAAAATCTTATAAAAAAGCATTTAGAACCACAAGCAAAATTAGAAATAGCAAACTTAATTTCAAAAAATATTAAAATAACATCTATGACAGATTGTTCTGATGGGCTTTTTAAATCTATAGAACTTTTAACTAAAAATAAAGGTGCAAATATTGATTTAAAAAGTATACCTTTATCTAGAAGTTTAATAAAATATAAAAATAATAATATAAATAATTTATATCATTATGCATTGTTTGGTGGTGAAGAATTTGAGTTGGTTTTTACAATAAATAAAAAAGATAAAGATAGGTTAGAAAAGTTAGTTTCTTGTGTGAAATGTATAGGAACAATAACTAAAAACAAGGTAATTTTTTTAGAAAATGGAAAAGAAAAAAAGTTTCAATACAAAGGATATAAACATTTTTAAAAATAAAACTTTTTATACTAAAACAGATATCAAAACAAGAGATTTAGGAAAAAAGTTTGCTAGTGTATTAAAACCTCAAGATATAGTTTTTTTTAATGGAAATTTAGGTGCAGGTAAAACAACTTTTATTCAAGGTATTTTATCTTATTTTGGAATTAAAAAGTTTGTTAGAAGTGCAAGTTTTATGTTGGTAAGTGAATTTAAAACAAAATTTTGCCCCATATATCATTTAGATTTATACAGGTTAGATGAAAACAATGCATTAAATTTAGGAATAGATGAATATTTGTTTGGGCAAGGAATTTCTTTAATAGAATGGTGTGATAGACTAAAATATTATAATATAAAAAATAGGTGGGAAATAAATATAGATTATATTGAAGATGGTAGAAAAATTAAAATAAAGAGATTTTTATGAAAATTTTAGCTATTGAATCATCAGGAGCATCATTAAGTATTGCAATAAGTGAAAATTCTAATATTGTTGTGGAATATTTTTATAATGCTGGAAAAATTCATTCAGAAGTTTTAGTGCCGTTAATAGAAAAAATTCTTAAAGATGTTAAGTGGGAACTAAAAGGTATAGACAAGTTTGCAGTTTCTTGTGGGCCAGGAAGTTTTACTGGAATAAGAGTTGCAATGGCTAGCATAAAAACTTTGGCACAAGTATTAAATAAACCTGTTGTATCAGTTGATACTTTAGAAATATTAAAAGCACAACTAAATATTAAAGGTATAAAAATTATTCCTGCTATAGATGCTTTAAGAAATGAAGTTTATATAAAAGAAAAAAATAATGTTGTTATTGTTTCAATAGAGAAATTTGTTAAAAAGTTAAAAAAGTATAAAAATAATGTTCTTGTTATAGGTAATGCTGTAAATGTTTATAATAAAATATTAGCTAAAGAGCTTGGCAAATTTTCTATAAGTTTGCACCCATCCATACATTTCCCAAAAGCTCAAACACTTGCACTTATGGCAGAAAATATAGAAGGTTTATCATATAAAGATATAGAACCTTTGTATGGAAGAAAATCCTGGGCTGAAGAAAAACAAAAGTAATATTGTAAAAAATATTAAATACATATCTATAAAAATTTTATGTATAAAAAATAAAAATGTATAATACTTTTTAATTTTATTTTTGGAGAAAATAGTTATGAGTATAAGAGAAGATATAAGAAATGTGGCAATTATTGCCCATGTTGATCATGGTAAAACAACAATAGTTGATGCAATGTTAAAAGTAGCAGGGCAATGGACAGTCAAACAAGATGAAGTTCAAGACACGGTATTAGACTCTGATCCAATAGAAAGAGAAAGAGGAATTACAATTCTTGCAAAATGTACTTCTATAAAATATAAAGACCATACAATAAACATTGTAGATACCCCAGGTCATGCCGATTTTGGTAGTGAGGTTGAAAGAGTATTGAAAATGGTTGATAGTGCAATCCTTATGGTAGATGCTGCTGAAGGACCTATGCCACAAACAAGGTTTGTTTTAAGAAAAGCTCTAGAGCTAGGACTTAATCCAATAGTTGTAATAAATAAAATGGATAAACCACAAGCAAATGCAAGTAAAGCAATAGACGATATTTTTGAATTGTTTATGAAGTTAGGTGCTACAGATAGACAACTTGATTTTCCTATATTTTATGCTTCAGGTAGGCAAGGGTGGGCTAGCACGAAAATGGATATTAAAGGAACAGATATTTCCCCTTTACTTGATGGAATAATAAAGTATGTTCCTGCACCAAAAGCAGATATAGATAAACATTTACAAATGCAAATAACAATGATAGATTACAATAATTTTTTAGGTAAAGTTGGTATAGGTAGAATACTTAATGGTACCATAAAAAAAGGACAACCAGTTTTACTTGTAAATAAAGATTGTTCTACACAATCAAAAGCTGTAAAAATAGAAAAATTTTTAGGCCTTTCAAAAATTGAAGTTGAACAAGCTTTCGCAGGAGACATTGTATCAATTTCAGGACTTGAAGGGCTAAAAGTTGGAGACACTATTTGTGAATTAGATAATCCTTTACCACTTGAACCACTTGCAATAGATGAGCCAACAATATCAATGGATTTTTTAGTTAACGATTCTCCTTTTGCAGGTAGAGAGGGCAAATTTTTAACTTCAAGGCATTTAAAAGCAAGGCTTGAAAAAGAAGCTCAAACAAATGTTGGTTTAAAAGTTGAAGAACTTGAAGGTGAAGGGAGATTTAAAGTTTCAGGTAGAGGAGAACTTCATCTTACGGTATTAATAGAAAATATGAGAAGAGAAGGTTTTGAACTTGCGGTGTCAAGTCCTGAAGTTATTTTTAAAGAAGTTGACGGGAAAATATGTGAACCTATGGAATACCTTATATTAGATATAGATTCTATTTTTCAAGGTTCAGTTTTTGAATTAATTGGTAAAAGAAGTGCAAAACTTGAAAATATGGTTAGTGAAGGTAGCAACCATTTAAGATTAGAGTATATTGTTCCTTCAAGGGCTTTAATAGGTTTTAAAAATGAATTTTTAACAGCTACAAAAGGAACAGGAATTATGCACCACAGTTTTTACGGATATTTGCCAAAAGTTGATATTTCTTCTTTAAGAGGTAATGGTGTTTTCATTGCTATGGCACAAGGTAAAACTACAGCTTATGCTTTGCACAATTTAGAAGATGGTGGGCAGATGTTCGTTGGGGCTGGGGAAGAAGTTTACGAAGGTATGATAGTTGGGCAAAATTCTAGAGAAAGAGATTTGGTTGTAAATCCTTGCAAACCTAAAAAACTTACAAATATGAGAAGTAAAGCGGCAGATGAAGCATTAACTTTAACCCCTCATAGAGTTATGAGCTTAGAACAAGCCGTTGAATATATTGCACCGGATGAACTTGTAGAAATTACACCTACTTCATTAAGATTAAGAAAAAAAATTTTAAGTGCTTTAGATAGAAAAAGAACTGCAAGAAACGAAAGAGGTGAGGATGTAGATAATGACTAGTGAGTGGTTATATGACAACATTGAAATAGTTGCTGATATTATAAAAAAATCAAATTATTCTATTGGGTTTACAGGTGCTGGTATATCTGTAGAAAGTGGTATTCCACCGTTTACCGGTGATGGGGGGTTATGGACAAAATATGATCCAAAATTCATAGAATTAAGTTTTTTCTATTCTAATCCAAAACAATCTTGGGAAGAAATGAGAAAAATATTTTTTAATTCTATGGGAACTGCTTTACCAAACAAAGCTCATAAAGTTTTTGCTGACCTTGAAAAGAAAAATATTGTTAAAGGAATTATCACCCAAAATATTGACGGGCTTCATCAATTGGCAGGGTCAAAAAATGTTGTAGAATTTCATGGAACTATAAATACTCTTGTATGTGTAGATTGTAACTTAAGATATAAAACTTCTAAAATAGATTTATCACAAGATATTCCAAAATGTCTTTCTTGTAATGGTATATTAAAACCGGACTTCGTTTTTTATGGAGAGGGAATAAATAAAACAAGCTATACTAAAGCAAATGATATGGCAGTTAGAGCAGATGTGGTAATAATTGTAGGAACAGCAGGGCAAGTAATGCCAGCTTGTTATCTTCCTTTTACTTCTAAAAAATATGGTGCAAAAATAATAGAAGTAAATACATTGGAATCAGCATTTACTTCACAAATCACAGATTATTATTTCCCTATTAAAGCAACTGAATTTTTTGACAAATTAGAAAGGTTTTTCAAATAGAAAACATTAAATATTGAGTTATAAGATAGAGTAAATATATATTTTTTGCCATGCGAAGCAATGTTTTTGTATGGGTTATTTTTTAAAGTTCTTAATTTATTGGCTTTCCCAACTTTTTGCATAGATTTTTCATTTATTGTTGTTCTAATTTTCTAAATAATTGCTATGTATTGATTTTTTCAACTCAAACCAGTTTTTATAATAATTTTTTAAAATATTTAGTAGTAAATTTTTGAAAGATTGTAAAAAATAACAAAAATCTTTAAAGAAACAATAGAGGCTTGTCTTTTTTTATAAAATATGTTATAGTTGACTAACTTTTAAATAAAAAACTAAAAAATTTCTATATAACTAACATTTTTATTAAAAATAATACGGTGTTTTATTTTTTTTAGGTGTAAAGTTAGTTAAATATAATATTTATAGTATAAACTAAAATAGTATTAAAAGAAACAATGGTGCATAGGTGTTTAACCTGCATACACAAGAGCAAGAAAAAATGGAAATGGAAGAAAAAAAAAACAAGGAAAAAATTAATA
>CAMVLN010000110.1 GCA_947168325.1 uncultured Elusimicrobia bacterium
GATGGAGTTATTTTATTGTCTTACATAAATGAAGATAATAATTTTTTTATAAAATTAAAAAGAAAAATATATAATAAAATATTAAAAAACTATGATGGACCTTTAAGTGATGAACTGGTTTATAAAAATAAATATTTTGTTATGAAAAATATTTGTTTTAAAGATTTTTGTTATGAACTTAAACTTAATGGTTTTGAAATCAAACAATATATCAAATCAGGTAAAACAATAAGTTTACTTATTTCTAAAAAATAGAGCTATTTTAAATCTAAATCAACAATTTCCGCATTATTCGTTGAAGTATCAAGAGTAGCAACGGTGCACCTACCGTATCTTCTACCACTAGTTTCACCGGGATTTATTTGTATTCCATAATATGTTTTAAGTATTGATGGCCTATGAGTATGACCATAAATTATGTAATCATATTTTTTTGTAGGGGTAAACAAACGATGAGTCAATAGAAAACTTTTGTTGTCTAGCAAAAACTCGTAAGGAGCATCATAAATATTACCAAAAGATTCTATTATTTTTTTAAATCCATAAATATCAAAATCATTATTTCCAAAGATTGCCAAAAAAGGAACTTTTAATTTTGAAAAATATTTTGCCGACTCTGGAAACGAAAAATCTCCAGCATGCAAAACAAACTCTACATGCTGGAGATTAAAAAAATTTATTGCTTTACATATCTTATCTACATTATTATGTGTGTCAGATAGAATTCCTATTTTCATTTATACAGAAACAACATCTTTTATTTCTGGAATTTTTTCCATAATAGCTTTTTTGATACCCATTTCTAATGTCATCATCGACATAGGGCAACTTCCACAATGACCTTGTAATTTTACTTTTACAACATTGTCTGCTGTAATTTCAACTAGCTCTACATTTCCCCCATCTGCCATAAGAGAAGGTCTAACTTCATTTAAAACTGCTTCAACTTTTTCTTTCATCATATTCTCCTTTATTTTAATTTCTACTTAATCGCGTCCAAGAGGAGTTGAACCTCTAACCTTTTGATTCGTAGTCAAATGCTCTATCCAATTGAGCTATGGACGCATAAATTGCTACTAATTTTATTAAAAAAATTTTTTATAAACTTATTGATATTTTATATAAACAACTCGCAATTATTAGTCTTATTAAATCTATTAAATCTAATATAGCATAATATATATATATTCACTTACACTACTGCTAATTATAATAATTTTGATATTGTTTTACAACCATATTGTATTTATAAAAACATATATGATGGTTTACAATTATTATTGACAACAATATAACAATTTTTGTTTAATCTAAAACTATGGAAAAAGAAATAAATATAATTAGACCAACTTGGGATCAATATTTTATAAAACTTGCATGGCTTGTTGCTGAAAGATCAACTTGTGAAAGACACCATGTTGGTGCTGTTATCGTTAGAGATAAAAGAATTCTTACAACAGGGTATAACGGTGCAGCATCAGGAATAAAAGATTGTTTAAAACTTGGCTGTTTAAGAAATAAATTAAATATCCCTTCAGGAACAAGGCATGAAGTTTGCAGAGCTATTCATGCAGAACAGAATGCAATAATTCAGGCGGGTACACATGGTATTAATATAAATGATGGAACATTATATTGTACACATTCTCCATGTATATTGTGTGCAAAGATGATAGTAAATGCAAAAATTAAAAAAGTTGTTATGTGTGTTCAATATCCCGATGAATCTTTTAAAAATTTATTTGATGAAGCGGGAATAAAATATCAAACTATGGATATTCCAGAACTTTCTATAACACTTAAAAAGTAGTAACGAAATATTGATATTAATAATATATGTAGTTAAATTTTTTATTTCTTTATTTGATTGCATATGCTCTTTTTATTTCTATAATGTTATATATTAAAAACAATATTTTTAATAAATTTATTATAATTTTTATATAAAATGTTTGATTTAGTTTTTAGAAAGATATTATCAAAAATAGCATATTATTACATTGCTTTTACTAAAGCAACATTAAGAGTAAGAACTATAGATTTAGTAGGAAGATTTAACGAACAAAGTGTTTTTGCACTTTGGCACGGTGAACAAATTTTACCATTATGTTTAAATTCTGGAAGAAATATTGTTGCTATGTGCAGTATGTCGAAAGATGGTGAAATTCAAGCTGGAGTATTGAAAGATTTTGGATATATTGCAGTTAGAGGTTCTACATCTAATAGAGCACAAAGAGCTTTAATTGAAACTTTACGATATGCAAAAAAAGGGCATCATGTTGCATTTACGGTTGATGGGCCAAAAGGACCTGTAAATAAAGTAAAATCCGGATTATTATTAGTTTCTCAAAAAATAGGAATAAGATTAATTCCTATATCAGCAATATCAAAAAATTCGTTAACATTTAAAAAATCTTGGGATAAATTTAAAGTTCCGTTGCCTTTTTCAAAAACAGTTGCAGTATATGGTAATCCTATAAAAATAGAGCAAGATGATAATTTAGAAGAAAAAGCTTTAATTGTAGAAAAAGAGTTAAATAAATTAAGTAAATTTGCAAACAAATATTATTGGTCTAAAAATATAGATGAATATTTGTTGCATCACCCACAACCAAAAATTCTTGTT
Source organism: uncultured Elusimicrobia bacterium (assembly GCA_947168325.1). Lineage (GTDB taxonomy): Bacteria > Elusimicrobiota > Endomicrobiia > Endomicrobiales > Endomicrobiaceae > Ruminimicrobiellum. The sequence goes on from CAMVLN010000110.1 coordinate 2,627, forward strand.
AAAAATAAAAATAATATAAAAGTTTGTATTGATAAAATAAATGAATTAAAACAAAAGTATCCTTTAGCAAAGTTTACTTTAATTGCTAAAGAAGAAAAAATACAAAATATAGATTTACCAAAAAATATAGAAAAAATTATTGGTAAAATAACATACAGTTTTAAAAAACAACAATATGATGTTTGTTATGGACTAAATTTTTTTGATTCTTTTTTTATAAAAACAAATTTTAGTTTATCGTTTTAAATAAAATATTTTTAGTAAAAGGGTGTAAATATAAAATGTATATATATTTTTTGTTGCCATTGATTGGTTTTATTGGTATGTTTTCTGGTGGATATTGGGGGGTGGGTTGTGGTTGGCTAATAGTTCCTACAATGTTGATTTTTGGGTTTACTCCAAATGAAGCGGTAGGTGTTGGTTTATTACAAATGGTTCCTTCAATACTTACAACAACAATAAAGGATATAAAAAGTTTAGAATGGAATAAAAATTCTGTTGCTGTAAGGTTAGTAATACCTCTAGGAGTTGGAGCTTTCCTTTTAGCTTTTAGTGGAAAATTTATAAATAAAATTTTTTATGAAAAATTTGGCTCAATAGCTCTTTTAACAATATTTTGTATTTTTATGATTACATTGGGTAATATTGTTCTATTTGGTAAAACAACAGATTATGAGGCAACAATTCCTACAATATCAAATAAACAATCAATAGTAGCTTTTTTTATAGGAATGATAGTTGGTGTTTTTAGTTCTGTTATGGGTGTAGGGGGTGCAATTTTTTTTAGACCTACCCTTGCAAATATTTTTAAAGTCCCAGAAACAATAACAGCTAAATCTATAAGAATACTTTTGTTAATAACAACATTTACAGGGGGAATGTATTATACTTTTGCCGATGGTAAAATAAACTGGACTATAATAATAATGTCTTTAGTTATAGCCGTTGGTGGTATGATAGGTTTCCCGCTAGGAACAAAAGTTCATAAGTTAATTATAAATAATGGCTATGCAAAATATGTAAACAAAAGTTTTGCAATAGTTGCTTTTATTGTTTTAATAAACACTATTTTAAATATTTTTGGATTAGTAATGTTTAGTAGATATTTAATGATAATAATTGCAGTATTACTTTTTATTTCTATAAATATATTTAAAAATTATACAACTAAACATAAATTAAATATAAAAAATTAATTTATAAAATATAATTAGTCAATAATTTCTATTTGATTTAAAATTAAAAATTTTAATATTAAAATGAAAAATATAAATATCCAAACTCAAGAATTTCAATATGAAGTTCAACCATATCAAGAAAACTGTATAGGAAATATTATAAATATTTTTGAAAAAATAAATTCAAATGAAAAATTTGAAAGTGTTATATTAGATAATGCAAAAAACAATAAATATCCTTTTGAATTTTCAAATAATAAAAATATAGATGTTTTAATGGAAACAGGAACAGGTAAAACTTTTACATACATAAAACTAATTTTTGAATTAAATAAAAATTTTGGTTATAAAAAGTTTATTGTTCTTGTTCCAACAGTTGCTATAAGAGAAGGTACAAAAGCAAATTTTGATAACACAAAAAATTATTTCAAACAATATTATGCAAATTCAAAAGATAAAGAAATAAACACATATATTTATGAAGCAGGGCAAATATCACAAATTGAACATTTTATTAACGATGAAAATCAATTATCTTGCTTAATAATGACACCAGCATCTTTTAATAGTAAAAATAATATTTTAAATAGACACCTTGAAAAAGATTTTTATTATAAAAATGCAAAAACTTATTTAGAATTATTAAAAATAATAAATCCATTAATAATTATAGATGAACCTCACAGATTTGAAGGTGAAGCATTTAAAAAATATTTTGAAGGTTTTAATAATTTCTATTTTAGGTTTGGTGCAACATTTCCAAGTGACAAAAAAGTAGATAGTCAAAGATTATCAAATGTTGCTTACATGTTAGATAGTATATCTGCATTTAAACAAAAATTAGTAAAACAAATTACAGTGCATACTCAGGATATTATTAAAAACACACAGGTTTTAAAAGAAATATTAAAGTCCGGAAAAAATGGCAAAATAAAAGTATTAAGTTATATAAATAATGAAATGCAAGTTGTAGATGAAGAATTATCTGTTGGTTCAAAATTTAATAATAAAGTAATAAAAAAAATAAATAAAGATAATATTATTTTATATGATGATACCAAGATAACTTTAAATGATAATTATAAATTAGATGAACAAGCTATAAAACTAATGATACAAGATACAATAAAACTACATTTTGAAAAAGAACCTGATTTATTCAATAAAGGAATAAAGGCAATATCATTGTTTTTTATAGAACATATAAATCAAATTCAGAAAATAAAAAATTCAAATATAATTC
>CAMVLN010000111.1 GCA_947168325.1 uncultured Elusimicrobia bacterium
TAAATTTTTTAAGTTAGAAGTATAACCTTTTACTTAAACAAATTAATAAAAAGTACAAAAATAAATATTGTAAAACAAAAAGTGTAGTATATCATGTCCTATAAATATTTGACTATTCAAAATAGAAAATTCTCTTTTCGTACTATTTGATATACTTGTTATATTAAAAAACATAAAATATAAGCATGTATTTGTTAAAAACAAAAAGTTTTTTTGTAGTTTTAAATTAAACCTTTTTTATTTTATAAAAAAAATATACCATATACATTAAATTTTTTTAATAAGGAGAACCAATGTTACCTAAAGGTTTTTATTGTGGTGGTTTGCATAGTGGTATAGCAAAAAATAAAAATAAGAATGATTTTGCTTTATTTTTTTCAGATAGTCCTTGTGTAGTTGCAGGGATGTTTACTGGTAGTATTGTAAAAGCTGCTCCTGTGCTAATTGATATAGATAGAATAAAAAAATACAGACTTTTTCAAGCAATAGTTGCAAATTCAGGTTGTGCAAATGCTTGTACAGGCAAACAAGGTAAAAAAGATGCTTTAATTGTTTGTAAAGAAATTGCAAAACAATTAAAAATTTCTGATACAGATATTCTGGTTGCTTCAACAGGTGTTATAGGGGATTTTTTGCCGGTAGAAAAAATGCTCAAAGCAGTTCCTAAACTTGTAGAAAATATTAAGAAGAAAGATGAACTTGCTGCAGTTTCATCAATTATGACAACAGATACATATCCAAAATACATATCAAAAAGAATTAAAGTTTCTACTGGAGAGATTAAAATTTGGGCATGTACAAAAGGTTCTGGTATGATACATCCAAATTTGCAAGGCTTTCATGCAACAATGCTTTCATTTATCTTAACAGATGCACAACTTTATCAAAAACAGTTACAAAAAGTTTTAGAAGTTGCAGTAAAACAATCGTACAATTGTGTTTCTGTTGATGGTGATACATCTACAAATGATACAGTTTTACTTTTATCGAATGGTCAAAGTAATACTGGAAAATTAAACACCCAAGATTTAGAAATATTTCAAAAAGCTCTGAATGAAATAACTTTAAAACTTGCAAAAATGATGGCAAGTGATGGTGAAGGTGCAACAAGAATGATAGAAATATTTGTAAAAAACACAAAAAAACATGAGGATGCAGAAAAAATTGCAGCTACAATAGCAACATCTCCTCTTGTAAAAACAGCTTTATTTGGTTCAGATGCAAACTGGGGAAGAATTCTTGCAGCACTTGGCAGAGCAGGTGTAAAATTAAATCCTGATAGGGTTGATATTTATATTGGCAATATCATGACGGCAAAAGATGGTATGGCTGTAAAGTTTGACGAAGTAAAAGCTAAAAAATTGTTGCAACAAAAAGAATGCAAAATTACAATAGATGTAAAGTCAGGAAAACAATGGGCAAGATATTATACTTGTGATTTTTCTTATGATTATGTTAAAATCAATGGTTCCTACAGAAGCTAAATTTTTATATTAAAATATTATAAAATTTCAACTGTTTACATCAAAACTTTTGTTTTTTTATAGTTTTTACAAAATCTTTAACATATCTTTTAAAAGAATTTAAAGAATAATATTTCTTTACAATACTAAAATTATATTTTGCTTCTTTTTGCCATAGATTTTTATTTGTATACAGTTCAATAATTTTATTTATAAAGTCTTTACTATTTATATTAAAATATTTCGTATCAATATTTTTAATTCCTTCCACACCAAAACTTGTAGAAACAATAGGTGTATATGAAGACATTGCATCAAGAATTTTTTTCTTTAAACCTGCACCATATCTTAAAGGACAGACAAATACTTTATATTTAGATAATTTTTTTGAAATATTTTTTATATTTTCGACATATTCAACATTTTTTGTTTTTTTGATTTTGGAACTTCCATATCCCAAAACATAAAATTTTATGTTTGGAATATTTATTTTATTAAAAATATTTTTTATAAAATAGTTTACTGCATCAACATTTGGCTGGTGACCATAAAAACCAAAATAACAAATATTTTTTCTTTTACTAAAAGCATTTTTTGTTTTAGAAATTTTTATACAAGTAGGAATAACTATAATTTTTTTGTTCGGAAAATATTGTTGTAATATTTCTTTTTCTTTTTTAGTAATAGCAATTAATATTTTTGCATTTTTATAGAATAAAAGTTCTTTAGCTTTAAACAATTTTATATTGTCTACTTTTTGTATTTTTGATAATGCTTGGCTTTTTAAAAATCCTATTTCATGAGTATCTATTATAGGCAACTTAACAAGTGGTATAAATCTATGTAATTCAAAAGGCATATTAAAATATTTTTCAAATATGCAAATAGAAATATTTTTTTCTTTTAAGAAGTTTTGAAATTTTTTTATTGAATTTATTGGCTTTAGAATATTAGCAATTTTTAAAAATTTTTCAATATTTTGGTTAGTTAAATTTTTATAGTTTAGTGGGATAAAAAATATATTGAAATATTCTTTTAGTTCTTTTGTTAAAATATGTACTCTGTAATCACCTGCAGACATTTTTGGGTTTGGTAAAGTTGGGGAAATTATTAACAGGTTTTCTTTTTTGCTTACCATAATTGTTCTAAATCTTTCTTTTCATATTTTTTATTAACATCTTTAAAATATGAATCTTCCTTTTTGTCAAAAAAATCACAAACCTGCTTTTTATTGAATAATCTATAAATTATTGCAAACGGTGTGATAAATAAATAATATGTAATAAAAATTATAACTTTTGAATTTACTTTACCTAGAAATTCTGCAAAATTAACCCAGTATTTTGAAATTAAATATGATGGTTTTCCTCCAATTAAAGCAAGCAACAAAAATATTGCTACTAATAACAAAAATACTTTTAATTTAAAAATGATAAAAAGTATTAATAGTGCTAACGACAGCACAATCATAGTTTTTAATTCTTGTTCTTTGTTCATACAATTGATTTTACTATTTTTTATTTTTATTGACAATTGAAAAAATATTGAATGTAAATATAACAAATTATAATAACTTAAAATTTTGTAACAATACTATTGATTTGAATATTTATACAGTTTTTAAAATAGTAAAAAGAAGTATATTCGTTTTATCGGCAGACGAACACATATCAGTTATTTTATAGTCATTATGTATTATGTGTGAGCTTTTAAATTTAAAAATATCTAGTTTTTATATTTTGGTAAACTATTTTTTACTTTTAACCAATTCAAGTATTACACAAACTACTGCTATAAACAATATAACTGCAGATATACCAAATAGTGTACCAGAAACTGATGGGCTTGTTTTTTGAATACCGGCAGCAATACTGGAAATAATAAAATCTAAGATTATTGCTATATTTTTTACTGTATTAATACATTTCATTTTTATCCTCCTAAACTATATAATAAAACCATTTTGTATTATATCAAATTACTAAAATATAAATATATTAACAGCATGATATAACTGTTTTAATTCTTCTTATGTTCTTTTATCACTTATTGAATCATAATTATATATTAAAGATTTATCATCTTCTCTAAACAATACTATTTTTCGTTTTCCTGTTTTTCATATCTTTTTCTTTGTTCTTTATATTCAATTCTTTATATTTTATAAAAAACGGCAACAGCCATTTTGCACTTATCAAAAAACTAGAAAAATATGAGGCATTTTTATAATATAATAGAAATTTAAAGTATGAAGCTATAAAATGAATATGTCAGATTTTAGAATAGAAGAAAGTGATACCGTAGAATACAAAAATCACAAAAGATCTTTATATTTTAAAAAAAATTTTTTTTCTAAAGTATAAATTTTATATCTTAATGCTTTATATTTTAGTGCTATCTTAAAATCTATAATTTTTGAATATTCTTCTAAAACTCTTAATGCTTCTTCACTTCTTTTAAAGTTTGCTATAACAATATTTTTTAAATTTTGCCTTATTTGTTCTTTTGCTGTTCTACCAGAATCAGTTTGACTATCTCTTGAAAATAACATTTGCTCATAATGACTTATCAAATATTTACTTGATAAATGTCTAATATTGCGGATTCTTTTATATAGTATTTCATCATTGAAAACGAATCTGCAAGTATCCTCAATTACTCTTAACCCTTCTTTACACCTGTTTAAGTTAGTATCTAATATTCTTACAAAATTTTTTTTCACAGCAATGATTATAACAAATTAGAAGATATTCTAACAAAACAACAAAAGAAATACTTGTCCAAACAAAGACTAACTACATTTAACGAAAAATTATGAACAAAACAACAAAAGAAATACTTGTCCAAACAAAGAGGTAATTTGAAGTATGATTATGATTAATATAAATTTAATCAATGCAATATTGCTATAGTAGGGAAGATTATAAATGGATAAATTTTTATCTCTTTTTATTTGGTCTTTTTTAGTATAATATTTTTTGTTTGTCCATATAATTTTGTATAATGACATAGGATAAATTTCAACAAAGGTTAAATAATATGAAATTTTTTGGCACAGATGGTATAAGAGGGAAATCTAACGAATTTCCTTTTGACAAAAAAACGGTTTCTTTAATAGGTTATGTTTTGGCAGAAACTTTAGATAAAAAAGGTAATGGAGTTTTAATTGGTAGGGATACAAGAGAATCTTGTAATAGAATATTTAAGGCATTACAAAAAGGGATTAATTCTGCAGGAATAAAAGTTATTGATTTGGGAATAGTTCCTACACCTGCTGTTTCATATTTGTTAAAAAAAAACAATTATCAAGCTGGAATTGTAATATCAGCTTCTCATAATCATTATTTGGATAACGGAATAAAATTTTTTAGTTCTAAAGGTACAAAACTTCCTGATAAAATAGAAAACAAACTAGAAAAAAATTTAGTTAGGCATATAAATGAAAAAAAAGATCTCAATAAACGTTTGA
>CAMVLN010000112.1 GCA_947168325.1 uncultured Elusimicrobia bacterium
CTTTAGGGCATTTTGAAAAACATCTTAAACATCTTACACATGTTTCATTATCTATAATATTATCTTTTAAATTTATACTTCCTGTTGGACAATTTCTAAAACATAAACCACATTTTACACATTCATTTGAAATTTCTAACCTATAAATTCCAAATTTAGAAAACAAACCTAAAAGTGTTCCTATAGGGCAAATTGTTGTACAAAAAATTCTTTTCTTAAAAAGTACCAATAAAATTAAAAGGACAAATGGTATAAAAGATATTACAATTAATGATATAACTAACGGTAAAGATAAAGATTGTGTGTCATACAAAAATATATTTTTAAAAGCTGATACAATTTTTCCAAAATTTGTATATGGATCAAAAAATCTAAAACCTATTGCCCATCCTGCAAACAATGCCCCAAAAACTAAAGCACAAATGGTATATCTTGTTTTATAAAAATTTTTATATAAATTGCCTTTTTTAAATGAAAATATTAATAGAAAATCTTGTAGTATTCCTAACGGGCATATTAATGAACAATAAAATCTGCCAAATAAAAAAGTTAATATCAAAATGGATATAACTACTATAAGCAAAGAGGACGAAAAAGATATTACTAAACTAGCTATACTTGGTCCTAATTGTAAAAAAAATATTTTTGATAAAAAATAAAATTCTGTTATAAAAGCAAAAGTAGACAACAACAAAACTACTGCTGAAACTAATATTCTACAAATATATATAACTTTATTCATACAAAGCAATTATACAAGAAAATTATAATGATTTCAATTTTTACATGAAAGAATAATATCTAAATTAAATATTTATATAACTATGAAAACTAATAACTATTTCGTTAAACAATTTTTTGAAACTTTTTCAATAATTTTTTGTGAAAGTTTTACACCGTCAAATAAATCGTTAATATCAAAAACAGATGTTGCTGCATGTATGTATCTTGTTGCTATAGATAATATTCCTGTAAGAATTCCCTCTCTATTCATATAAATAGTTGCTCCATCTGTCATACCGCCATCAATAATATCTATTTGATGTTTAATTTTATTTTCTCTTGCTGTATCTATCATCAATCTTCTAACTTTATTATTTACTATTGTTCCTCTACCACTAGCTTCTATAAGTGTTATTGCTATACCATCACCAATTTTTAATGCAGAAACTTTATCTTCTATTCCCGGAACATCCCCTGCAACCGTAGTATCAAGTATTAAGGCAAAGTCAGGATTTATAGAAAAAGATGAAGTCCTTGCCCCTTTTAAGCCAACTTCTTCTTGTGCTGTAGCAACGGCATAAACTTCTGCATCAACATTACCAAGTGTTTCCATAATTTTTATCATTTCATAGCAACCGGCTCTATTATCAATAGCTTTACCATAATATCTATCTTTATTAAGTTTCCCTGAATTTGGTTCAAATATTATTTGGTCGCCGATTTCAATTTTTTCTAAAACCTCTTCCTTTGTTTTACAGCCAATATCTATGAACATATTTGTAAAAGGAACTGCTTTTTTACCTTCATCTCCCGTCATTAAATGTGGTGGCTTTGTACCTATTACACCTACAACATCACCTTTTTTAGCTTTTATTATTACCCTTTGTGCAGGCAAAACCATATCTGCTATTCCACCAACTTTTATAAAATATATAAACCCTTCTGGTGTAATATGTTTTACTGCAAGACCTATTTCATCCATGTGGGCTGCAAGCATAATTTTTTTGCCACCTTTACCTTTCCTTGCGATAACATTACCAAAATTATCTATTTTTACTTCATCACAATATTTTGATAATTCTCTTTTTATAATGTTGGCAACAGTTTCTTCACAACCTGAAATTCCTGGTGCATCTAAAAGTTCTTTTAATAATTTATCCATTTGTTTCCTCTAATATCTAATATATGCATACTAGTTTATTTTAGTATCTGACAACTTAAAAGTTTTTTGTTTGTTTTAAAAAATAGCTTTTATTTGTTTTGCTTGTCTATTTCTTATTTTTTCTGCTTTTTCGCCTACAACAAAATTTCCATCTATTATATCATTATAGCCATCGTTCCATTCTATTTCTATTTTTTTTATATACATATTTGATGAATATGTAGATTTCTTTGTTTTATTTATATATATCAAATCTGTTGTAGCAAATAATTTTGCTTTAAATTCACCTTTTTTATCAAAAAATTCGCCATTGATAATTGGTTTTAAACTAAATACTAAATCATTATTCTCATCCACAAAAAAAGGATTATATCCTAAAATCATTGTAAGCCACATATCTATGAACTCTGCTGTTGAACCGCTTAATCTTGCAACAAACCCCCTGCCCCAATTTCTTTTATCGGCAAATGCACTTGAAGAAATAAATGAAGAATTTTCTAATATACTTCTACAATAAATTTCTGGTTTTAAAAAGCATGGAAAGCAAGTTTTTATTGACAAGAAAAATTCATCATATAACCCTGCTTTTAAAAGTCCTAACAAATATTTGAACTCCATATGCATAAAAACAGATTCATTTTCAAGCCAACCTGGCAAAAATACTCTAGCTCTACCAATTTCGTTTGATTGTGAAAGTAGTGATGCACAAACCTTAAACATTTTCAATTCTTTATCGTAGAGCCCACTTTTCTTAATAGATATAAAATGCTGTTTTGCTTCTTGTTTATCATCGCTCATTCTCATAAAATGAGTTTCTGATTCAAGAAATAATGGTAAAGGATACCTTTGAAATTTAGAAACACTAACACAAGGTAACCCTTTTGAGTTTGTTTTATTATTCTTTTGATACTCTGTCGCTTCATATCTAAAATATGTAAAGTAAAGGTTTGTTTTTGGGTCTATTGCTTTTTTCAAACCTATATTTATTTTTAATACTGCCCTATCTATGAAATCTATTATAGAATCTATTGATACTTGTTCTTCTTTTCCATTTATTCCGAATATAACTGATTTTCTATAGTTTTCTTTTAATGTTGTTGCTTTATCCCAAAAATCAAAAGAAGAAATATTTTGTTTTAATAAATCATATAATCCATTAAACAATTTTGCTACTTCTATAGGAACAAATATTTTTTCTTCTTTATTTTCTTTTAATAAGTTGCTAAAAAAATTCATCATTTTTCTTAATTCAAAAACTTCTGGAATTGAAGAACCAAAAAGTCCTGGTAGTCCATTTAATGCATCATACCAACCCGGTTTATCAGATTCCATTTCTATACCAATACCTTCGCTATCTAATGTTGCAAATTTTACAGACATTAAAGTAACAAATTTTGATGCCAATGTACTATAGTAAATATCACCTTTACCTTCATTTATTCTTAAAGCATTTGGATTAACTTTTCTGCTTGCTATAAGTAAAGATTTTTCTTCTGATTTTGCTACACAATTATACTGTCTTACAGCACCTTTTTGTGTTAAAACATATTTTTTATCTCTCGGCAAAACATAGTGATCATTATCATAATAAATAAAAGTTTTATCGTTAAAGAAAATATCTTTTTTCTTATCGGGATAAATTGCTAAAAAACTTTCTAATATATCAAAATTATATTTCCAATGATCTACCCAATATCCTTCCCCATAGCTTGCATCATTTTGTGCTTTTGAATTTGTAACAACCTTTGCAATAAAATCTTCAAACTTTATTTTTGTTTTAATTTTTGAAAATTCTATAAACATTGCAAGCAAACCAGGTTCAAATGGTTTTTTAAAAAAATTATTTAATTTTGTTTCATCTTCTTTGTTAACTAAATCATTTAATATATCATTATATTCTTTACTTTTTGTATCTAAAACAAAGAGTGTACCTTTTACAACTAACGGATTACATCCATCTATTTGCAATAAATTATAAAATATTTTTACTGCACTATCTTTTACATTGGGATTAAAGAAAATATCTTTTCTTCTGTTTTGATTTACATCTCTATAATTTCCATTACCCTGAGAATAATAGTTTGGAGAAACTTGAAACTCATTATAATCTCTTTCTAAATCTCCATGTTTTCTTGAAAAAACATAATATATTTGAGATTTACCGTTATACTTAAATTCTATTGGAAGCCCACCCCTCATAACATTGTCTAAATAGTTTTGCCTGCAATACATATCAAATTCTGGTATAGAAGATTTTGTTGCCATATTTGAAGTAATAGAGTTTATTAAATTTTTATTTTCTTCTTGTTTTGTTTCAAAATATTTTTTGTCAAACTTTTTAACAAAACTATTTAAAGATTTAACACTGTCTATATGCCCTACTATAGAATAGATTATTGTATTTGTATTAGCTTTTAAATTTTGTTTTACATAGCTAAATGCTGATGGATATTTGTTATCTGCAAATTGTGTTTTTGGATATACAAAATTGTCGTTAAACAATTTTTCTGGATATGCATAACTTGTATCAGAACCAAACAATATGTCTGGATCTATTATAATATTTGCTTGTTGTAACTTTTTATCCTGAATAAAGGAATAAAAAAAGTTTCCTTCTGTAATTTCTACAACTTCTGAACTATCTTCTGTTTCAACTTTTAATCTATAAAAAGGAACCCCTTTTTTATCAAAATTATCAACCTTTGTCCATGCTTGAATTGTAGTAGACATGTATTTTTGTGCCCACGAATTAACATAATATGGCAAAATTTTTGGCATACCATCAACAATTTCAATTTGAATATTCTGTTTTGAAATATTTTCTACAGTAACTTTTCTAAGTAACCCTGCTAAAGGTTGGTTAGGTAAAGTAAAATATGTTACTATTGTTTTTATCCCTACATCTGTGTTTATTTCTTCTATAGTTAAATCGTAAGAAGAAATATACATATTCTGTTTCATATTTTGCAACAAGAGCAGACAACTCCAGCCCCTTATCCCCTC
>CAMVLN010000113.1 GCA_947168325.1 uncultured Elusimicrobia bacterium
TGACTGATCGTCATATGTCTGAGTTGGAAACGGGTGTTTGCATGGGTGTTTTTGTATAAAATATTCTTTTTGCTTTATTTTTATTAAGTTTATAAACAAAAACTAAAAAAATAGGGAAAATATATTTTATTGACAACAAATATATTTTTTGTTATACTAGACACCGTTTACTTAACGATAGGTAAATAGAAAGTGTTTTTAGAGATAAAATGAAATTAAAAATTTTAAAGAAAGCTTTTGATTTAATGGGTAAAAAGTCGATAAAAGAAGTTTCTATGAGAGAAATTGCTAGTGTATGTAATGTTACAAAACCGGCTTTATACTATTATTTTAAAAATAAAGATGAAATTTGTTATGAAATAATGAAATCTGTTATGGAAAAGCAAATTAATTCTTTAAAAGAGTACAAGAATTCAAATAAGACATTAAAAGAAATAATATTTGATATATTTGAAAAAACATATAAAATAAAAGGGCAAAAAACATTATCTTTTTTTTTACATTTTGTTGATTATGTAAGGTCTAATCATATATTAAAAAAAAGGCTTGTTTATTTTAAGAAAGAAAATGATAAACAGTTAATAGATATTTTAGAAAGAGAAGTAAATAGGGGTACCATTTCTAAAGATAAAATAAAGTTGGGCTTTCATTTATTTCATGCATGTGTAAATCATGTTGTGTTTGTTTCTAATAAAATAGATAGAGATTCTGTTATAGATATAGCAAAAGCCATATTAGTTGCGATAGATTATAAAGAAGAAAAAATATAAAAATAAGGAGACTCAATAAAAAATGAAGAGGTTGGTAAGTTCATTCTTAATGATTTTATTAAGCATGAATATTTTTGCAATTGACTATGCTAAAAATAATTCTATGAATGCAAAGTTATTTAAAGAAATACAACAGAAAGAAGGAACAAAAATAACAATAAAAGAAGCTGTTAAAATGGCATTAAAAGATAGTTATCAGGTTTATTCTGCAAGTAAACTGAAAGAAATAAGTGATGAAGTGTATAGTCAAATGAAGTCATCGTATTACCCTTATTTAGATTTTAATGCAAGTTACAATAGAGCATTGTTAAGAACAAAAGCTTTAACTAAAGAAAATAATGAAGAAAAAATGGTTGAAACAACATTTGTAAATAATACTTATACTGCACAATTACAGGCGAATTGGGTTTTATGGACTGGTGGAAAAGTTAAAAATACTAAGGAATACGGGAGATTACAGGCCGAAAGTGCCAATTATCAATTGAAAAAAACAAAATCTTTAATAGCAAAAGAAGTTGTAAATTATTGTTATATGATAATTTATGCATCTGCATTAGTTCATGTTCAAGAGACATCTTTTGATATAGCCAATCAGCATTTAGCTGAAACAAAAGCTAGATATAAAAAAGGTTTGTCAAGTAATTTAGATGTTTTAACTCAACAGGTAAGGGTAGATAATATTGTTCCACAATTGTTACAGGCACAAAAGAATGTTGAACTTGCAACATTGCATTTAAGACAGATATTAAATAAAGATCCTGAATCCCCAATATATTTAACATGGGTAGAAAAAGATTTAACTTTACCAAATAATATAAATAGTTTACAAAAATTGTATGATATGGCTTATACAAAAAAACCTGAACTTATAGTATCAAAATTGGCAGCCGAAATAGCAGAAGCTAATTGGAAAATAGCAAAAGCAGACCATTACCCTAATCTATCTGCTTATGGGAACTATGGATATTTTGGATACACAAAAGAAGGTTTGCCTGATGAGAAACATTATTATTTGGGGGCAAATATAGGCTTACAATTTTCTATGCCTATCTTTCATGGTTTTTCTGTATCTTCACAAATAAAGCAAAAAGAAAAGTACTATGAAGATGCAAAAGCAAGCTATGAAAATTTAAAGAAGAATGTAAGAATACAAGTAAAGCAAGCATGGCTTAATTTGGAAGAAGCGAGAAAAAGGATAGAATCTACAAAAGGTGTAGTAGAACAAGCACAGGAAAATTTGAATTCAAAAATGTTAAGATATAAAAATGGTTTAGTAAGTCAATTAGAGTTAAATGATGCAATATCAGATTTGAATGAATCAAATTTAACATTTGTTCAAGCTGTATATGATGCACATATAGCTTTATCAGATTTAAATTATGCAGTAGGAATGGAGACAGAAGATTATGAATAATGGACTAAAAGTAAAAAGGCAATCAAAAGAAAGTAAGTTAGTTAGTAAAATGGTATGGGGATTGATTATATGTATAATTGCATATATAGTTTATGTTTCCTTTATAAAAAAAGATCCAGCACTTATACTAAATGATGTGTCAAAAGATGTTTTTTTAGTTAAAACAGAAACTGTTCAAAAAAGAGATTTAAGGCATAAACTTATAACATCGGGAAGCATAAAAGCATTAGAAGAAGCTATTATTTACCCTAGGATCAATGGAAAATTGCAGAAGAATATTTTAAAAGAAGGAGACAGTGTAAAAAAAGATCAAACGATATCTTTAATAGATAGAGATGAAGTAGGTGCTAAATATGAACCTGTAGTTGTTCCTTCAACATTATCAGGAGTTGTTGCAAAAATATATAGAGATCCTGGAGAAAATGTAACTACACAAACCCCTATAGCATTAGTTGTTAATCAATCTATATTAAGAATAAAGGTTGATGTTCCTGAAAGATATGTGGGTGAAATTTATAAAGGGCAAGTTGCAAATCTTACTGTTGATGCTTATCCTGACAAGAAATTTGAAGCAAAACTTGATATTATTAGCCCTGTAGTAGATTCTCTAAGTAGAAGTGTTGCTGTGGAATTTAAAGCAACAAATACTAAAAATTTATTGAAATCAGGTATGTTTACTAGGGTAGATATTTCATTAAAAGAAGTAAAAAATGTTTTATCTGTTTCTAAAAAAAGTGTTTTTGAAGATGAAGATGGGAAGTATTATGTTTTAGTTCCATCAGAAGATTCTAAAGTTGCAGTTAGAAAGGATATAGAAGTTAAATTTAAAAACAACAACTATTGGCAAATTGCCGGTCTTCGTGAGGGGAGCAAAATTTTACAGTTTGTTTATGGAATTAAGGATGGCAGTAAGATAGAGATACAAAAGTAGGAGTTATATTATGCAAGAAAATAAAACCGAAAAAAAACATAGCGGATTAGCTGCATTTTTTATATATAGACCTGTTTTTACTATAATGATAAGTGTTTCATTAATGTTCCTTGGTCTTATGGGATATAAGAGTATGGGTGTTAGTATGTATCCTAGTATGGATATCCCTGCAACAGTTGTTCAAACTGTGTTGGCAGGTGCAAGCCCTGAAGAAATTGAAACATCTATATCAAAATATATAGAAGAAGGTGTAAATGAAATTTCAGGTGTTGATGAAATTCATTCTTATAACATGGAAAGTGTTTCTGTTATATTTGTTAAATTTGATATGGACAAGAATCCTGATGTAGGTATTCAGGAAGTTAGAGATAAAATAGAACAAGTTAAATCAAAATTTCCTGATGGAACAGATCCTTCTGTTGTTTTAAAATTAGATATGGATGCTTCAGCTATTTTAAATGTTGTTGTTACAGGTAATAGAGATATTATTGAACTTACAGAACTTGCAAAGAAAAAAGTTAAAGAAGTTATTGAAAATACTTCAGGTGTTGGTTCTGTTAGTATTGTTGGAGGAAGACAAAGAGAAGTTCATGTTACAATAAATCCGTTAAAACTTTATTCTTTACAAATTCCTATAACGAGTGTTACATCAGCACTTGCACAACAAAATTTTGAAATTCCTGGTGGAAAGGTAGAACAAAATCATAACTCTTATAGTTTAAGAATTTTAGGTAGAATTCCTTCTGTAGACGACTTTAAGAATATATTTATTGCTACAAAAAATGGGGTTCCTATAAAACTTTCAGATGTCGCAGATGTTGAAGATAGTGGAGAATACGAACAACAAAGTGCATTGTTAGATGGTGTTAGATGTGTTACTTTGGAAGTAAAAAAACAAAGTGGGTCAAATACACTAAAAGTTATAGATGGTGTAAAAGAAAAAATTAAAGTTATAGAAAAAACTCTTCCACCTGATATGAAAATTGCAATAATGTCTGACCAAAGTGGCTCTATTAGAGCATCGGTTCATACTGTTTTAGAACATTTGTTTCTAGGTGCATTTCTGGCAGGTATAATGGTGCTTGTATTTATGGGTTCTCTTAGATCTACATTAATATCGTTCTTAGCTATTCCTATATCTATTGTTGGTTCATTTTTATTTATGAATATGAGAGGTTTTACATTAAACAATATCACATTACTTGGCTTAACAATAGCTGTTGGTATTGTTATTGATGATGCCATAGTTATGCTTGAAAATATCTATAGACACATGGAAAAATATAATAAAAAACCTATAAATGCTGCTGTTGATGGTGCAAAAGAAATTACAGCAACAATTATAGCTACAACTCTTTCTATTCTTGTTATATTTTTGCCACTTGCATATATGGGTGGAATGGTAGGTAGAATTTTAAGTAGTTATGGTTGGACAGTTGTTTTTGCTATTGCACTTTCAGGTATAGTTGCATTAACTCTTACACCAATGTTATGTTCAAAACTTTTAGTAAAAGCAGATAAAAGAAGTAGAGTAGATAAAATAGTTCATATAATAAATATGTCTTTAGTAAAAAGATATATCCCTATACTTAATTGGTCTATACATCATAAAACTATAAAGGTTATACTTG
>CAMVLN010000114.1 GCA_947168325.1 uncultured Elusimicrobia bacterium
AAAAACTTCTAACAGGCAAAATCCGCCTAAAAGGTTTTAAAGATAAATGGAAATTAAAAAAAATTAAAGATATTTGCGAAAATATTGTTGTGGAAAAAGGAACATCTTTATCTTCTAAAGAAATTAGTATAGGAAATATTCCTGTAATTGCAGGAGGAACTGTAGTTCCTTATTTTCATAATAAATATACTCATGATTTTCCATGTATTACAATTAGTGCTTCTGGAGCTTATGCAGGATATGTTTGGTATCATGAAGATAAAATATGGGCTTCAGATTGTAATGTTATATATGGAGTGGGATATAATACGAAATTTCTTTTTTATTATCTAGAAAAAATACAAACCTATATATATAAACTTCAACTTGGTGGAGCACAACCGCATGTTTATCCTAGTGAAATAATGGAAATTTATATTCCTTATATAACAATTACCGAGCAGAAAGCAATTGCGGATATTTTATCAACTGCCGATAAACAAATAGATTTACTAAAACAAAAACTTTCAAAATTGGAATTACAAAAAAAAGGTCTTATGCAAAAACTTTTAACAGGACAAATTAGAGTATGTTAATAAATTCTTTTAAATTTATTATTGATTTTTATAAAAAATTATCCTATAATACAATTAGTAAACCTTTCGTGCCTATGTTTTTTGATAACAAAAAATATGCAAAATTCGAGAGGTCTTCTTTTTTAGGGGGTTTGGTATGAAATATACTAAACCTCCTTTAACTTTTGAACAGCAAGCCGATTTATTAATAAATAGAGGTCTTATTGTAAAAGATAAAAGTAAGTTAATACAGATATTACAAAATGTTAACTATTACAGGCTAACCGGCTATTTATATCCTTACAGAGAATTACCAACTAGTAATTTTAGAAAAAATACAACTTTTGAAATTGTATGGAAATATTACACTTTTGACAGAAGACTTCGATTAATTATAATGGATGCAATTGAAAGAATAGAAGTCTCTTTTAGAACTCAACTAATATATAAAATTGCACATGAAACAAAAGCATTTGGATATATGGATAGAAATAATTATCCAAATTTGAATGACGAAAAATTTGTTAAATTAACAAATACAATTTTAGAAGAAAGAAAAAGAAGTAAAGAGGTTTTTGTAAAACATTTTGATACTAAATATGGGAAAGAGCATAAAAGTTTATCTATATGGATGTTAGGTGAAATATTATCTTTTGGAACTTTACTTACGATGTATAAAGGTATTTCAAATAAAATGAAACAAGATATTGCTAAATATTATAATGTGTCCGATAAAGTTATGATTTCTTGGATAAATACTTTTCATGTTATTAGGAATATGTGTGCTCATCATAGTAGAATTTGGAACAAAACTTTAGGAGTAAGACCATTAATTCCTAAAAAAGATAAATATCCGCAGTGGCATTATCCAAACATAATATCAAATACTAAAATTTTTAGTGCATTAACAGTTATGGTATATTTACTTAAAATAGTTGCACCAAATACAAATTGGAAAAATAGATTTTTTAATTTGTTGAAAGATTATTCCGAAATAGATTTAAAAGATATGGGATTTTATAAAGATTGGAAAAATAATTCAATTTGGAAATAGTAAAATTTTATAAGGATTTGAACGAATATGGATAGTAACACAAATTTAGATCATAAAATTTTAAATGAAAGACCGATAAGTCAACAACCTGCAATAGATTTGTTAGTTAGTTTAGGTTATTCTTATTTATCACCTAAAGAAGCAGAAAAACAAAGAGAACGACTTTCAACGGTTATTTTAAAAAATGATTTATTAGAATTTTTAAAAAAACAAAAATTTAAATATAAAAACGAAGAATTTAATTTTTCAAATAACAATATAACAAAAGCAATTTGTGATATAGATGTTTCGTTAGAACAAGGTTTAATGAGTGCTTCAAAAAAAATATATGATTTGTTGCTTTATGGGAAATCTTATCAAGAAACTTTGTTTGACGGCACAACACAATCTTTCGATTTAAAGTATATTGATTGGGAAAACATAGATAATAATATTTTTAGAGTTACAGACGAATTTTCTGTAGAAAAGTTTGATAAAACTCATAGAAGACCGGATATTGTAATAACTGTAAACGGTATTCCTTTAGTAATAATAGAATGTAAAAAGTCTGCAATAACGGTTGATGAAGGAATAAAACAGTTAGTTCAAAACTGTAAGCCAAACGAAATACCACAACTCTTTAAATTTGTGCAACTTGAAATATCTACAAATACAAACGATTTTTTATACGGAACATGTGCAACCGCAAAAGAATATTTTACTCAATGGAAAGAAAAAGATGATAGTTGGTTAAACTATTTATTAAATGTTCATATAAAAAACAGAATACCGACAACACAAGACAGAAATATTATTTCTCTGTTAGAAAAAAACAGATTGTTTGAAATAATAAAAATGTTTACATTATACGATAACAATATAAAAAAAATTGCAAGATACCAACAGTTTTTCGGTATAAAAAGAGCCATGGATAGAATTTTAGGTAAAGATGGTAACGGTTCAAGAAATGGTGTTATATGGCATACACAAGGTAGTGGTAAAAGTTTAACAATGGTAATGTTGGTAAAAAATATTATTGCAGAAAGTGAAAAAGAAAATTCTTCAATAAAAAATCCACGGTTTGTATTGGTAACGGATAGAATAAATTTAGATAAACAGTTAAGAGATAATTTTACAAATACTCAAATGGCTCCCAGCAGAGCAACAACAGCTACAGGATTATTGAATTTATTAAAAGATGAAAAAGAAAAAATTATTACTACCGTTATACATAAATTTTCTAAAGTGGCAAATGCTAATTTAAAAATAGAAAATAAAAATATTTTCATTTTTATAGATGAATGTCATAGAAGCCAATCAAGCAGTTTTCATAACTTTATGTTAGATGTTTTACCTAATGCAGTAAAAATAGGTTTTACCGGAACACCAATAATAAAAAATAAAAAAGTTGCTACTTATAAAAGAATCGGTAAGTTAATAGATGCTTATACAATAAAGCAAGGGCAAGAAGATAAAGTTATTGTTCCATTAGTATATGAAGGTAGAATTATACCGCAAAAAGTTACCGATAATGTTATTGATAAATATTTTGATAAAGTTACCGAAAATTTAACAAAAGAACAAAAAGAAGATTTTAAACATAAGTGGAGCAGATTTATAAAACTTGCACATACTGCTACAAGGTTAAGAGCAGTTGGCTTTTCTGTTAAAGAACATTTTGAAAAATATGTAAAACCTTTTGGCTTTAAAGCAATGTTTGCCCAAAGTAGCAGAGCAGTAGCGGTAGATTTATATTACATTTTAAAAAATGAGTTAAATTTAAATGTTGCAGTTGTCATATCACCAGAAACAAAAGCCGAAGATGAAGAGCTTAATGATGAAGAACAAGTTAAAATATCCGAATTTTTTAAAAAGGAAGTTGAACCTTTATTCGGTAACAAATATGAAAAATATGATGATTGGGTTAAAAATGAATTTTTAAATGTAGATGGTTCTGTTGATATTATTATTGTTAAAGATAAACTTTTAACCGGTTTTGATGCTCCTATAGCAAAGGTTTTGTATGTTGATAAACCAATGAAAGAACATAATTTATTACAAGCAATAGCAAGAGTGAATAGAATTTATCCCGATAAAGATTTCGGTTGGATAGTAGATTTTTATGGAATATTTACACATTTAAACGAAGCAATGGATATGTATAGTAATGAATCCGGATTAAATAAATATGATAAAGAAGATATAGAAAAAGCATTGTTATCTTGTGAAGATGTATCAAAAGATTTATTTGAAAGTTATAAATTGTTGTTGGATATGTTTGATAATAAACAATTAAAAGATACCGAAGAGTTACAAATTAGTTTTAAAGATGATGAAAGAAGAAAAGAATTGTATGAAAAAGTTATAGATTTTACAAAAAAGCTTGAAATGGCAACAAACAATTATCAAATATATTCTTATATCGGCAAAGAGCAAATGAAAAAATTTGCAAGAGATTTAGCTTTTTTTAGAAAGTTAGTTGCAACATTAAGGTTAAGATATAAAGAAATTGTTGATTTTAGTAAATATGAAGTTTCTATAAAAAAGTTGCTAGATAGTTATGTTATAGCACAAGAAGATAAAACTATAATAAAACCAACTATTATTACAGATAAAGAAAATTTCAAAAAAGAATTGGCAAAACTGCCTACAAAAACAGCAAAAGCAGATGCCATTGTTTCAAGTATAGAAGCAACATTAGTATCAAAAAAAGAAACTGACCCTATGTTTTATAAAACATTTAAACAGCAAATAGAAACAACACTTTATGAATATGTTCAAACAAGAGACGATGAAGTTTATTATTCAACGATGGAAAAAATTTCAAACGATTATTGGCAAGGATTTATAGGGAAAAAATATCCTAACAATATAGAAACTAATGATCATGCAAAATCAATATATTCTCATTTAAATAATGAATTATCAAAAATAAAAGAAATAAAAAATAATAGTTCTTTTGATATTAGTATAGGAAATTTGAGTATTTCTATTTCTGAAATTTTTATAAAAAATATTAAACAAGGTTGGCAATATAACACGATTTTAATAAATGAATTAAAACAGCAAATGGAAGATTTAATTTTTGATTTTTGCGAT
>CAMVLN010000115.1 GCA_947168325.1 uncultured Elusimicrobia bacterium
TTGCTGGTATTTACGCTTGTAGCGGTTGACGGCATTCATGCGTAGTTTAATTGGTGATCATATATATAGAAATGTTAGATATGAAGGATTTTGTTTGGATGGTTTTTTGAAAAAAAATAAATGGTATATTCCTACAAAAATAGGAAAAATAAAATATACATTTGCAAGAAGTTATATATTTAGAAAAATTTTTGTCCCTATTATAGATAAATATTTTAAACAATACTATGACAATTATATGATAAAAAGTTTACAAGAAATGAATAAGATAGTGGAAGAGAAATATAAATCAAAATTAACAATAATAGTTTGGCCAGATTTTGATGTTGTTAATAATGATAAAAATTTTATAAATAAATTAAAACAAACAAATTTAGATTTAATTTTTTTACCTTATTATTTTAGTTCTGTAGAAAAAGGTTATAGAATAAAATTTGATTTACATCCAACATCAAAAGCAAATGAAGAAATAGCAAAAATTTTATATAATCGTATAAATAAGAATAAATAAAGTAAAAGATTTTTAATATGGAAGATATTTTATTGCATACTTGTTGTGCACCGTGTAGTGTTTCAACAATAACATTATTACAAGAATATAAAATTATTAGTTTGTGGTATAATCCAAATATTTATCCTTTAAAAGAGTATTTATCAAGATATGATACTTGGAATAAGTATATGGATTTACAAGATATACAAAAAATAGAAATCAAAGCCAATTGGCTAGATGATGAAACACAGTATGAAGATTTATGGCTAAACAATGCAATTAAGTGTGATAAAGGAAGATGTTATTTTTGTTATTTGAAAAGGATAGAAAAAACTGTAGAAATAGCTAAACAAAATAATATAAAAAATTTTACTACAACATTGCTTTCAAGTCCATACCAAAAACATGATGTTATAAAACAAATGTGTGAAGAATTGGCTATAAAAAACAGTTTGAATTTTGTTTATATAGATCCAAGAAAGATTTATTATAATGGAGTACATAAAATAAAAGAATTAGGGCTTTATAGTCAAAGATATTGTGGATGTAAATTGAGTATAAGATAAAGTATAAAAATGGTTAATGCTTTTAATATTACTTCCGGTTTTAATAGTTTAGAATCTATTTTTAAAATAAAAGAAGCAGGTGCCACAGAACTTTATGGTGGTTTTTTGCCTAAAGAGCTAGATAGAAAATGGCCTATTGCATTTAATATTTTAAATAGAAGGGGAGAAGAAGCAAACTTTTCTAATTGGAATGAATTTGAAAAAGCTGTAAATCAAGCAAGAAAATATAACCTTCCTGTATATGCAACATTTAATGGCTTGTATATAGAAAAACAATATAAATCTATTTTAAGTTTAATAAATGAAATAAGTAGTTTAAAAGGCATAAAAGGTATAATTGTTAATGATATTTCTTTATTGTTATTGTTAAAAGAGCAAAAATATAAAAAAGAAATTGCAATATCAACAGGTGGAACAACTTTTAATGCAGATACTGTTCAATTTTATAAAAATCTTGGTGCAAAAAGAATAATTTTAGACAGGCAACTTACTATTGAAGATATAATAAAAATAATAAAAGCAGATGATAGTTTGCATTATGAAATTTTTGGGTTTGGTGGCGGTTGTTTTTTTATAGATGGTTTTTGTTCTTCCTTTCATTGCACGGAGAATTTAAATTATGAAAATAAAATTATCGAAACTTACAACACTAAACAAATGAATTTTGGTTGTAATTTAGTTCTAAAAAATATAATAGATAATACAAATTACTATAAGAGTAAGTATAAATTGGATAATAATATCTTTATAAAAAATTTTTATCATTGTTGTAATTTATGCAACTTTTACGAATTAAAAAATTTTAAAAATATATCTTTAAAAATCGTAAATAGAAAAAATCCAAGACAATCTTTTGTGAAAGTTGTAAAACTTGCAACAGATAAATTACAAAAAAAAATTAGTAAAACAGAATATATAAAATATTGTAAAAAAATATTAAAAGAAAATAATATTTTTGAGTGTAAAGGTAATAATTGTTATTATACATAATATGAAAATAGAAAAGATAAAATTTATTGATAATATAAAATTTTTAGATAAGTATAGCAAATATAATCATGTGTATTTAGGTAGTGAATTTTGTGAAAAGAAAATTTTTACACTAAAAGATTTGAAAAGCATTATTGCTAAAGAAAACAAACAAAAAATCACTTTGGTTTTTCCTTATTTAACTCAAAACTATTTAGATAAAGTAAAAAAAATGTTTGAGTTCATAAATTTAAATAGTAATATTTTTTGTGAAATAGTATTTAACGATTGGGGACTTTTTTATTATATTAGAAACAATTATCCAAATATTAAATTAGTGTTGGGTAGATTATTGACGAAGCAAAAAACAGATCCTATATCATACAATATTATTTATTCAAAACAGGCTATTTCATCATTAAAAAGTAATATTTTTGTTCCTAAAAAAATTACACAAGAAACGAAAGAATACTTTGCACAAACATTAATTAATTCAAAAATATTTCAAAAATTTATGATAAAAAATAATATTATTAGAGTAGAACTTGATAATATTAATTGGAATATGAAAGTAAAGTTACCAAAACAAATAAAAGCTTCAATATATTATCCTTATGTAAAAATTACAACAACAAGACATTGTAATTTTTTAAATATGATAAATAGTAATAAATGTAAAAAACAATGCCAAAAGCATGATATAAAATTAAAAAAATATGTAGTTAATTATGATTATGTTATAAAAGGAAATTCATTAAATTATAAAAATACAATTTTACCTAAAGATGAAAAATTAAAAAATAATTGTATAGACAGGATAATTTTAAATGACTAATTTGGTTTCAATAATTGTTCCTTGCTTTAATGCTTTCAAATACACAAAACAGTGTATAGAAAGTATTTTACAGCAAACGAATATAAGTTATGAGTTAATTTTAATAAATAATGGCTCTAGTGATGGAACAAAAGAATATTTTAAAATTTTAAAAAAAACATTAAAATCAAATAAAAAGTTACAAAAAACAACAATAATTCAATCAAAAAAAAATTTAGGTGTGGCAAAAGCATTAAATTTAGGTATATCTAAATCTATAGGGAAATATATTTGTTATTTAAATAATGATGTTATTGTTACAAAAGATTGGTTAAAAAAGTTAGTTAATGTATCTAAAAGTGATAAAAAAATAGGTGCAGTTGGAACAATGTTTAATGCTTTCAAAGATAAACAAATTGTAAAACTTGCTGAAAAAGATACAAAAGTAATAGATATTCTAGCAAAAACAATATCTATAAAAAATTCAGGTAAAGTAAGAAAAGCAAAAACAATACATGGGTTATGTATGTTTATTAAAAAATCTGTATTTAAAAAAGTTGGTTTGTTTAATGAAAAATTTTATCCATGTTTTGGTGAAGATATTGAATTTTGTGAAAGACTAAAAAAAAATGGGTTTAAATTAGTAGATGCAATGGATGTATATATTTTTCACTATTGGAACAAATCTGTTAGGTCAAAACAATTTAACAAACAAAATAAAAACATAGAAACTATAATGGAAAGACATAAACAAAAGTTTCTTATTCCTAAAAAATGTAAAATCTAGTTTGGCATAAGTATTAATTTATAAGGGTTTTTAAAATATTTATTTGCAACTTTTATAATATCATTAGAAGTAACTTTAAATAATTCTTCTATATATCTATCATCATACTCGTATCCTAAGCCAACCATTTCTCTTACTGCTAAATAATATGCTTGCCTTTCTACAGACTGATGGGCTAACAAATAAATACCTTTAATAAAATTTTTAGTATCTAATAATTCTTTTTCACTTATCTTTGTAGTACATAAATCATTCATTATTTTTTCTATCCCTTTTTTAGTAATATCAATATTCTTTTTATCAAGGCCAATGTATACTTTAAAATAACTACTATCTATTCTTGTTGGATAATCACAATTAACTTCATAAGCAAGCCCTAGCTTTTCTCTAAGTTCAATAAAAAGCCTTCCTGTCATTCTACCACCTAAAATAACATTTATTAATTTTAATGTTATAAAATCTTTACTTGATACATTAGGGCAATTATAAGCATAAATTATAAATGCTTGATTAAATTTCGATTTTACTACTACATCTTCTTTTATCCTTAAAGGATTATTTTTTAAATTATTTTTTTTATTTTCTAATGTAAAACTCATTTGCCCAAAATACTTATTCAATGTTTCTTTAAGAACAGATTTTTTTATATTTCCAACAACTGTAATAACAATACCTTTAGTTGAGTATATTTTATTGTAGATATCTTTTAAATCTTGTTGAGTTAAAATTTTTAAAGTTTCTTCATTACCGCTTTTTATTTTAGAATATGGATGAGATTTATCATAAAAATCAGATATGAACTTATCGTTAGCAACAGATTTTATGCTATCTTTTCTTGCTTTGATTGATTGTATCATTAACTGTTTTTCTTTTTCTATCTCTTTTTTGTCAAAAGCAGGATTTAAAATTATATCTGCAAGAATTTCACAAGATTTATCAAAATAACTACTCATACAATTTAATGTCCAACCAGAAAAATCGTATTCTAAATCTGAAGATATTGAAGCACCTAAATTTTCTATATCTGTAGCTAAAGTTTCAGAGTTTCTTTTATTTG
>CAMVLN010000116.1 GCA_947168325.1 uncultured Elusimicrobia bacterium
AATATTAATGATATTAAAGAAAAAGAAAATATAGAAATTTCACCAAATAAAGACAGAAAATCGTTAGGCATTTTGGCAGATTATGTAAGTATGGAAGATGGTTCTGGTATAGTGCATATTGCTCCAGGTCATGGGCAAGAAGATTATCAGGCAGGACTTGCATATAAACTAGATATTATTTCACCTTTAAATGATAGGGGGCAATATACAAAAGAAGTTTCAGAATTTGAAGGAATAAATGTATTTAAAGCAAATCCTTTAATAATAGAAAAACTTAACACAAATGGGTCTCTTCTTGCAAGTATAAAGATAAATCATTCATATCCACATTGTTGGAGATGTAAGAAACCTGTAATATTTAGAGCTACTCCTCAGTGGTTTATGGGAGTAGATTTAAACGGTTTAAGAAAAAATCTTCTTAAAGAAATTAAAAGTGTTCAATGGATACCAAAATATGGAGAGTCAAGAATTACATCAATGATAGAGTCAAGGCCAGATTGGTGTTTGAGTAGGCAAAGGTTGTGGGGAGTTCCATTACCGATATTCTATTGTAAAGAGTGCGGTGAACCGATATTGAATAAAAAAATTATAGATAAAGTTGTAGAAGAATTTTCTACCAAAGGGGCAGGAATTTGGTACGAAAAATCTGCTGAAGAGTGGCTTAAAGGGTTTGATATAAAATGCCTGAAATGTGGTAAAACTGAATTTAAGAAAGAAGAAGATATTTTGGATGTATGGTTTGATTCTGGTGTATCAAGCGAAGCTGTATTATCAAGTGGTAATTATGATTCGTTAGAATTTCCAGCGGACTTGTATCTTGAAGGTAGCGACCAACATAGAGGGTGGTTTCAAAGTTCCTTAATTCCAGCGGTTGCAATAAAAGGTAAAGCACCTTATAAAGCTGTTCTTACACATGGATTTTTGGTTGATGGTCAAGGGAAAAAAATGTCAAAATCGTTAGGTAATGGTCTTGATCCTTTACAAATAATTAATAAATATGGTGCAGATGTTTTAAGGTTATGGGTTGCCTCTAGTGATTATAGAGAAGATGTTAGAATTTCAGATGAAATTATTAAAGGTCATACGGATACATACAGAAAGATAAGAAATACTATAAGATTTATGCTTGGAAATGTTAGTGATATTACAGTTTCAAATATTATAAAGTTTGTTGATATGAACGAGATAGATAAATACTCTTTATGGAAACTAAATGAACTTATAAAACAAGCTCAGGCAGGTTTTGAAAATTATGAATTCCATAAAGTAGTTAAAGTTGTAAACGATTTTTGTACCGTATTTTTAAGTGGTTTTTATCTCGATGCATTGAAAGATATATTATATTGTGATAAAGTTGACTCTATTGCAAGAAGAAGTGCACAATCTGCAATGCTAGAAATTGTAACAACTATAGTAGAGTTGATGGCACCAATACTTACATTTACAATGCACGAAGCATGGACAGAAATTAAGAAAATTAATAAAGATTTGCCAGAGTTTGTTACATTAGCAGATTTTCCACAAGAAAAACAAGAGTATAAGTTAGATAAAGATGTTCTTGAAAAGTGGGAAACTCTTGTTACAATAAAACAACAAGTGTTAGCAGAAACAGAAAAATTAAGAAAAGATAAAGTTATAGGGTCTAACCTTGAAGCAAGTTTAGTAATAAAGTATAGTTCAAAGTATGCTAATGCACTAAAAGATATTGATTTAGTTAATATTGTGTTTGGTAGTTGGGATATAAAACTCAAACAAGTTGATAATATGGAAGGTTTTTCAATAATTGTAGGTAAATCATCTTTCGGTAAATGTCAAAGATGTTGGAGACATATTGAGGGGATAAATGAAGATGGTTTATGTCCTAGGTGTGCATCTGCTATTATATAAATTATTGAAAGAGTTTATTGACAAATAAAGTTTAATTTTTTAATTATAATTTTAAGACACATAACTTTGAGTATTAAAATAGTACAAAAATAAGTTATGTGTTTTTTCATTTTATCAAAAATCTTAAATTTTTCTTTTATTTTGTTCTATAATTTATTGAAGTTTAAATGTCTCAAATAAATTTTTATTAAAAGCAGTATCAGGATAAACAGTTGTAGAATGGTCAACTTATTTTGGAAATTCATATCCAAATACAAATATCATCATTAGCAAAAACAAAATACTTTTATGCAAAATTCTAATTCAAAAAATACTATTTAAAATATTTTTTTCCCAAATTATTACTAGTTGAAAAAACTCTCTCATTAATATCAAAAAACTACTTTAATGCTATTTGTTGCTTGCTTATATTTTGTGTTTTCTTTATATGTTTTTTTGTTTTATCAAAAACTAATATATCTATTTTGCCTTTAACATGCTTTTTATATAAACTGACCTTATTTGATAGCATTAACAATAATTGATTTGTTTTTCTTTTTTGTCCTATATTCACTAACTGCAACACATGCATTTGCATAATTTATTAAGTAATCATATTTTTTACTATAAACATCCATTACAAGTTTATTATTTTTATTAAATTTAAAAAAATGAGAATTTTTTAAGTTCATAAAATCATAGTTGATAATATAGTTTTTATCTCCAACCAAAGAATTACCTGGACTATAAACTATATTATTTCGGTAATTAGATGATAATAAATTTTTACCCATAACATAAACTTTATAATCTGATAAAGATAAAGAATATACTGTAGGTAAAATATCAATATATGAGCCAAACACAGAAGTATCAACTTTATAAAATTGCTTTAATTTTTTTGGAATATATAAGTAAAATGGTACCTTTATACTATCAAAAAATTCCTCTGTTTTATATGTATAAATATTTTTAAAATTATGGTCGCCTGTTACTGCAATAATTGTGTTGTCTGCAAATTTAGACTGTTTTATTTTTGATATAAATTTTCCTAACTTGTCATTAGCATATCTATATGTTTGAAATCTTTTAAAAGCAAGCTCTTGACCAAAAAGTTTATCTTTTAATTCTTTTGGACAAACAAAATTTATATTCTTATAATTTGATGGCAATGAATACGGTGGATGATTTGTTGTTGTAACAGCATATATAAATTTTGAATTTTTGCCATTTTCTAAAATTTTATATACATAGTCAAATAAAAACTCATCATAAACCCCCCATTCATTGTAAAAATAATTTTCATCAAGTCCAACAGAACCTATCACTTTATCAAACCCAAAGTTATCCATACCTCTTCCAATATTTCTCCAACTAAGATTTCCACCATAAACGAAATATGTTTTATATCCTTTTTGTTTATAAGGTTTATGACCTGTTTGACTATAATTTATATATCTATATTTTGAATTAAACCGAGATTCTCCAGAAGGACTTATTGCAATATTTGTAATTATTCCTTCTACACTCTGTTGTGTTGAGTTCCAAGCAGGAACAAAATTATAAAAAACTATATCCTTATCAAAATGTTGCTTTAAACTTCCTAACATATCAAAAGTTTCACTATTATATTTAAGTAAATCAGTCCCAAAACTTTCCATTGCTATTATTATAACATTTGGTTTTATTTGTTCTATAATTTCATTTTTTGGGTAAAAAACAATTAAACTGTCTTCTGGATTTTGTAAGGAAATATCGTTTATATCTTTACCTGTATATATAGAAAAAGCTTTACGAATATCATCTTGATAACCAAGTGCCTTTATATAATCTATTTCTCGCTTTTCCTTTATTTTAAACTCTATAGCATTTTGTAATGTAAAAATTCCATTCGTCGCAATTTTATTTAAAAAAGTATTTGTTGAAACTGTAGAATTAACAATGAGTGGATGGTCTCCTAAACTACCTCTAATAATTAAAAAATTTAGTGCAATAAAAACCATAGACATTAGAATTTTTAAAAATATATTTGTATTAATTAAAAAACTACTTTTTTTAAACTTTAAAATCTTTTTTACTAAAACAGATATAATAAAAAAAATAAAAATAAAACATATAAATAATAAAGGAATGTTGTAGTTGTGCCACATTGTAAGTAAAATTGCTTTTGTATCGTCTTCAATAAGTCCAAAAATCATTATGCTAAAATGTTCTTGAAAATATGAAAAAAAACCAAAATCACAACACAGAAGAACAAATAAAGTACCGATAACAACATAATAATAATTTTTTATAAACGAAAAAATTTTATTTATTAATCTTTCACTTTTAACAAACATTAGTATTATAACACATATTGTTACCAATACATTTAAAGTTGCAAGTATTGATGCATCTAACCTTATTCCCATAAAAAAAGCTCTAACTATATCTTTTCCTAAATTTGTAAAATCTGTGCTTTGCCCAAAATAAAAGAAAAATGCACATCTAAATAAACTCATAATGAACAAAAATATTAGATTAATACACAAAAGTCTAAAAATAATGGATATAAAATTCATTATAAAGATTCCCTTAATTATTTGCTTTTATTATATAACTTTTTATAAATTTTTATTGAAAATAAAATACAACACTGGATTATATTATACTATTTATAATTTAATAATCAATCTACTATTAAAGTCAAAATGTTTGACTAATGAACTTATAAAACAAGCTCAGGCAGGTTTTGAAAATTATGAATTCCATAAAG
>CAMVLN010000117.1 GCA_947168325.1 uncultured Elusimicrobia bacterium
CATAACCATATACTAACAGTTCACCATTGTTGCCTATTACATAACTATATTCGCCACTTGCTCCTAGTTCTTTTAACTTTTCTATTGTTTGGCTATCTAAATTATTATTCTTTAGATATTCTTCTAGTATTTTTATATTGTCTATTGCTGTTTGTAATTTCGCTAATTCTTCGCTCTGTAATATCTTATCTTTTACTTTTTCATTTTCTTTGTTGTTTTTGCTGAACTTTATTTTGTCTACATTCTTTGTTAGTTCATCTTTTGTTTGTTTTGTTATTGTTTGTTTGATTATTTCTTCAGTTTTAGCTACTGTAGTTTTTATATCTTTTATCAAATTCTTTGTTGCTTGTTTTGCATTCTTCGGTGCATTCTTTAGGTCGTTGATTATATCTTTTCTTCCTTCTTTGGTTAGTAGTCTTAAATCTATTGTGGTATCAATATTTAATGCTCGGGTCGTTTCGTCTTTCGTTAGTTCTTTGGTGTTTGAAATATTTCTATTTAGTTCTGAAAAACTTTGTTTTGTTTTTGTTTCTGATAGATTCCCGCCCAACTGCTCTGCGGGAATGACAGAGGAATAATCTTGTCCATCAACTATTATTTTACCATTTCCTATCGTTGCTTTGGTGGTTTGTTCCTTTTCTTGTCCGTTGACTGTCGCTCCTATATTTAGTGAACCTTTTGGATATTTTGTGGCTGTTTGTTTATCTGTCCCTGCTCCTATATTTAACCCTACATTAAAGCCATTTGATTCACTTACATTCTTATCTTTTATATCACTATATTCTAATTCTTTTGTGTTTATTGTTAGGTTGCCTTTGTCATTACTAAATATTATTTTGCCATCTTCGTTATAAATTGTTTCAGCATTTGCTATCACTGCACCTTTTACTTCGGTTTTGTTGCCTACCAAAATGTTTACACTATTTGCCCCTGTTAAACTCGTTTGATTATTTACCCACATTACATCACTATTACTTTTGTTGTTGCCATAGTTTGCCCCACCACTGTTTGAACCGCCTTTTAACCCTATCCCTATACTTCCACCTACATTGTATCCGTTTCCTTTCAAATAATAATTATCTTGTTTGCTCTCTAACAAAAGATTATTCTTTATATCTAAATTTAGGTTGTTTATTGCATTGATATTTGCCCCGCTGATATTCGCATTTTGGGCTTTTATTATTATATCTTTTGCTATGCTTTGGCTGTTGCTATAACTTGTTGTTTTTGCACTTGAACTATCTTGCCCATAACTTCCACTTACTTGCACTGCATTGTTGCCATAACTTATCCCTGCTGTTTTGTGTTCCCTTTTGCTTTCCTGCTCACCGGTAGTTTTTCCTGCCAAAATACTTAATTCTTTTCCTACATCGTAACTTAATGTCTCTTTGGCTGTTATATCTGTTGCTTCTTGAACTAAATTTGTTCCACTTTTTAATCTTATATCTTTGTTGCTTGATATTAACCCAAAATTTTGTATTACTGTTTTTTCTTTGTTTTCTGTTGTGGTTGTTTCATAGTTTGTAAATCCTGCTCCATAAAATCCTAAAGTCTCTGTTGATGTTGCTGCTCCTGCTATGCTTGTTGCTAGGGCTATTGTTGCATTTGATACATTTAATGTTGCTATTTCTAAATTTATCTTCGCATCTTCTAATGCTGTTTTACTTATTTCGCCCCTTTCATATTTCTTTTGCTTTTCGTTGTAATCCTCTTTGGCTTTATTTAAACTTTTTGTTGAATCTACTAAATTCTTGGCTGCTAATCCTACATCTACATATGAATTTCCTATCTTTACCCCTACCGTTATTTTAGTTTCACTATGTTCTTTCGTTCTTGCTACTATCTCCTCTGCAAAGGTTAATATTAAATTGTTCCCTGTCGTTATATCTATGTTTCCATCTGACACTATTTGGCTTGCTTGGGATATTAAATCTTTACTTGTTTCAAGTATTATATTGTTTCCTGACTGTATCACATTTGATACTGCCTTTTGGCTTGTTATATTTTCTTTATCTTTACTTTCTTTATAGCTTGTTGATAAACTTATCCCTCCTCCTGATATATCTAGTTTCATATTTGATATATCTACTAAATCAAATAGTCCGCCTACTTCCTCGTGTTTCGTTTGTTTTATTTCATAGTCAACTGCACCAACAAAAGCAGAAGATTGGAAACGATAACAACAACGGCTGGATTGCTTCACCTCCGGTTCGCAATGACTTAACGACACAAAATTTGAAGATTGGCTGTTTTGATATCCAAAAATAGGATTATTAAATACTGATTTATTGACTAGCAATAAAACAGAAGCTGGCTGTGCTGAAATTGAAAATACTTGGGTTTGAAAAAAGATTATTGTTATTAGTGTTACTATAAATTTGTTTATTTTGTTGCTCCAAAAATATTATTATTTGTCACAATTAAAATTATTAAAGTATTCAATATCTATATTGCTCTCATTTCCTCTAGAGTCATATACTGAGTAAATTTTACCCCATGAATATTCTCCTTGCTCTATATTTTCTTTTTTAAGAATTTCATCGTGTAATAGTTTCCTTTTAGGTTCGTCTTTAAAAGATATTTCTTTATCATCACAAAGAAGTCCAACTGCACATATTTTATTGAATCTAAAAATCAAATCAACTAAAAACTTATGATTCGCTATTATTTTCTCTCCTTCTAAAATAATATAGTTTGAGTTATTTTCTTTTCTATAATATTTTGTTTTTTTGAAATCTTCAAAGCTATAGTTTCCATCTATTATCAAATCTTTATCAATTTCTATTTTCCCTGTTTTTGTATCTATTAACATTTTATTTTACCTATTTTTTTAATTTAATTTCTTCTATAGGAGATACTATTCCTTTCTCAATATATTTTTCAATATTTGGTATAAAATATTGTTCTAATCCGCCTTTCCCAAAATCTGTATTAGATACAGCTCTTCCATATGCTCCAATAGTATTTTCTTTAAAAACATATCCTACCATTTGGCTTTTATATCCATATTTTTTACTTTCTCTAACCTGTAATCCTTCAAACAACTTTGTTGCATTTCTTTCTGACTGTTCTATAGCATTACGAGTTGTAAAAAATTCTGTTCCATTAGGTTCTCCCCTAAACAAAACAGTTCCTTTTGTTATGGTTACATCAACATAATTATCAACACCAAAATATGGATATGTCCCTTGCCAACTTCTTGCCAATTGTGATGGCGTTGCATTTACCCACTCTACATTTTTATCACCGTACTCTGCTCTTAATTTTCTAGCCCATTGTTCACCTGTAACAAGTTTAGTTTCTCCAATTTCTTTTCCTAAATATTTTGAAGTATCTGTTATAGTTTCTACTTTCCCAACTGTATTTGCTATTTCTTTGGTTGTTATATTTTCTGCAATTGTTGTTGCTTTTGTTGCAACAGCATTGTAGCCACTCGTTCCTGCAACTGTTCTTATTCCTGATACACTCTCTCCTAGCCCTGTAAATATCAAGGCTGTTTGTGTCGTTGCTATTAGCCCTTTTATCGTCCCTGTTATGTATCTTCCATTTTCTAAATCCCTGTTTGCACTTTCTACTAAACTGTTTGAAAATACTAAATCTGCTAATTTTCCTTGCGGGTTTCCTATATTACTATAACTTTCTGCCACATTTATATTCGCTTGTTCTCTTATTGCTTCTGTTGCTTTTGTTCCACTTACTATCTTTGCTACTATCCCATTTACTGTATTTGATATTGACATCAAATCTATATCGGCAAATAATGAAATATTTTGTTCTACTGAATTTAAATAATATTCGTTAGTTGGTCTTATTTCCGGTTCTTTTATTTCTTTACTATATTTTTGTTTTACTTTACATTCATTTACTGTTATTAATAAATGTGAATTACATTTTTTAAAAGCAACAGCAGAAATTGGAAAAGAAAAAACATTTGTTTGTAAAAAGATTATTGATAATATTGTCAATATTATCTTTTTCATATTAAATTTATTTATAAAATTAATAATCATGAGCATAACCCACTGCTAGCAAAAAAATTAATATTACAAGAGAATTAATACCATAAAATAATAAATAAGGAATTATAGTTCTACTTTGTCTATTAAATTTATGACACAAATAAATACATATATTTATCAATATAAAAATAAATAATTTAATAATATTGTTTTTATCCATACCATCAATACCATCATCAATTAAAACATACGGGAAAAATAGCCAAAATAAAAGATAGAATATTAACAATACAGAAGCCAATATTTTATTAATGTTAATATTTTTTATAATTTGATAAAAAGAATAAAAAATAGAAAATATAATAAAAGCTATAAATAAATAATACCAATATATTAAATATGAACGAGGAATATTTTTAAAAAGTATAGCTTCAATAATAGGACAAATTATTAATGCACAAAACCATGAAAAAAGCAAAATAAAGTTACTTTTAAAAAAAGATATTAATATATTCTTTTCTGTTTCCATAATTTTTTATTTACAATATCATTTAAGAGTTTATTATAAATATAGTTTCCTTTCGATTCAAAAAATAATTTATCTATTTTTATA
>CAMVLN010000118.1 GCA_947168325.1 uncultured Elusimicrobia bacterium
TTCATAGGTTGGATGTAAAGTCTTTTCCATAGTTAAAAGATATTTTATTGCTATTTTATAGTAGCTCATTCTTATTAATGATATTGCAATGTTTGTATAGATTTTATTATTTTTTACATTCATCATAATGAGTTTCTTATAATACCTTACAGCTTGTAAGTAGTTTTCTTTTTTAAAATAATATGAAGATTTAAAAAGTAACATATCAATAGTGTATTGGCTATTTTTATAATAATAATAAAATACTGATGTTATAATAAACAGTATTGTTATAACAACACTTACTGTAAAATTTTTATCTTTTAACATAATATATATTTTACTATTTTATTTTTATTTTTGTATACATTGGTTAAATAATTTGCTAGAATTACTCATTATGAATAAACGATCAGCATATATTAGGAAAACTTTTTTGGACTTTTTTAGCAAAAAAGGTTGCAAAGTAGTACCATCAGATTCTTTGGTTCCATCTGGAGATAAAACCTTGTTGTTTACATCTGCAGGGATGGTTCAGTTTAAGAAACACTTTTTAGGACAAAGTAAAGATACTTTCACAAGGGCAACATCTTCACAGAAATGTTTTAGAACATCAGATATAGATCAAGTTGGAATAACAAACAGACATTTAACTTTTTTTGAAATGTTAGGAAATTTTTCTTTTGGAGATTATTTTAAACAAGAAGCAATAGTTTGGGCATGGGATTTTCTTACAAACTATATGCAGTTACCAAAAGATAAATTATATGTAACAATTTATAAAGATGATGATGAAGCTTATGGAATGTGGAAAAAAATAGTTCCCGAATCAAAAATTATTAAAATGGGAGATGAAACAAACTTTTGGACTATGGGACCAACGGGGCCATGTGGACCTTGCTCTGAGATACTTATAGACTTAGGGGAAGAAATGGGATGTCACAAACCAACTTGTGGTCCATGGTGCGATTGCAATAGATACCTTGAAATATGGAATCTTGTTTTTACACAATTTGATAGACAAGAAGATGGCACTTTAAAACCGTTAGGAAGAAAAAATATTGATACAGGTATGGGGCTTGAAAGAATAGTTGCAGCAGCTAATGGTAAGAATAATGTTTTTGATACTGACTTGTTCTTAAATATAATGAATGTAGCAGCAGATTTATTAAAAATTTCATTTAAAAATAATATACCAAAATTAAGAATGATTGCAGATCATGCAAGGGCAATCACATTTTTGCTATCAGATGGTATTCATCCTTCAAACGAAGGTAGAGGATATGTTTTAAGAAGAATTTTAAGAAGAGCTGTTAGACAAGGCAAAGTTTATGGTATAAAAGAGCCTTTCTTATACAAACTTGTTGATATTGTTTATGAAATAATGAAACCTGCTTATCCAGAACTTACCGCAAGACTTGATAATATAAAATCTATGGCAAAAGTAGAAGAAGAAAAATTTTTAGAAACTTTAAATACAGGAACAGATTTACTAAATAATCTTATATTACAATATAAATCAAAAAATATTTTTGTAATAAAAGGTGAAGATGTTTTTAAACTTTATGATACTTATGGATTTCCCTGTGAACTTACAAAAGAAATTGCTAACGAGCAAGGTTTTACAATAGATGAAAAATTATTTGAAAAAGAGAAACAACTTGCACAAGAAAAATCAAGAATAGCATGGAGTGGTTCTGGTGAACAAGATATAACTTTTTATTCTATGTTACATAAAGAGTGTGGTGATACAAAATTTGAAGGATATACAAAAAACACAGCATATTCAAAAGTTGTTGCATTGGTAAAAGATGGTAAAAAAGTTGATAGCTTATCAGTTGGTAATGATGGTGAAATAATATTAGAAAACACACCTTTTTATGCTGAATCTGGTGGACAAGTTGCAGATACAGGAAAAATGTTTAATGAAACTGTAAGTATAGATGTAGTTGATGTAAAAAAACCTATAGGAAATCTTTTTGTTCATAAAGTTAATGTCGTTAAAGGTACTGTAAAAGTTGGAGATATTTTAACAACTTCAATAGATATAGAAAAAAGAGAGCAAACAGCAAGGCATCACACAGCAACTCATTTGTTGCAAAAAGTTTTAAGAACAATTTTAGGTAACCATGTTGCTCAAGCAGGATCTTTGGTTTGTCCAAACAGTTTAAGATTTGATTTTAATCATTTTAAAGCACTAACAAAAGAAGAACTTAATGTTGTAGAAAAAGAAGTAAATAAAGTTATAAGGCAAAATTTGCCAGTTTGTATTACAGAAATGCCAATAGAACAAGCAAGAGCTGAGGGTGCTATGGCACTTTTTGGGGAAAAATATGGTGATATTGTTAGAACAGTTAAAGTAGAAGAAAACAACGATAAATATTTTTCTATGGAACTTTGTGGTGGAACACATATTACAAATACGGGAACAATAGGAATGTTTAAAATTATTTCTGAATCTTCTGTTGGTAGTGGAATAAGAAGAATTGAAGCTGTTTGTGGTAGTGCATGTGAAGAATATGTTGAAAGTTTAGAGAAAAAAATAGATGAAATTACAGAAATATTAAAAACATCAAAAAATTCTTTAATCCTTTCTGCAAAGAAATTAATGGCAGATATAAAAATACTTGAAGGAGAAGTTACTATATTAAAGAGTAAAATTATATCTAGCAAAATAGATGAATATATTAAATCTGCAAAGATAATAGATGGTATAAAAGTTATTGCCTTTAGTGTTAAAGATGTTGATATAAAATCTTTAAGAGAAATGGCAGATAAAATTAGGGAAAAACTGTCTTCTGCAATTATTATAATAGCTTCACAGTTTAGTGACAAAATTTCGTTTGTTGTATCAGTAAGTAAAGACCTTACAGAGAAAGGTTATCATTCAGGTAAA
The DNA here is from genome assembly GCA_947168325.1 of uncultured Elusimicrobia bacterium. Classification (GTDB taxonomy): domain Bacteria; phylum Elusimicrobiota; class Endomicrobiia; order Endomicrobiales; family Endomicrobiaceae; genus Ruminimicrobiellum. The sequence continues at coordinate 2,876 of CAMVLN010000118.1, forward strand.
ATTGCAAAAAAATTTGCTTTGCAGATTGAAGGTTCAGGTGGTGGCAAACCTGACTTTGCACAAGGCGGAGGAAAACGAACAGATAATTTATCTTCAGTATTTGATAAAATAGAGGATGTTTTAAAATAATTTATTTTATTATGCATAAATAAAATTTTAAAGATTAATGAAACTATATATAATATTTGTGATTGTAAGAGTATAATGTATTGTTAGCAGAGACTTTGTTCGTTATATTAAAAGATACGGAAACTTTTTGAATTATGAAAAAAAGTTTGTTATTTAAAAATTTAATTTATTTTGGTGTAAAATAAAAGAGAATATAATGTTAAATATAGGTTGTCATCTGTCGGCATCAAACGGTTATAGTGAAATGGCAAAGCAAGCTATTGAAATACATGCCAACACTTTTCAATTCTTTACCAGAAATCCTAGAGGATTTAAAGCAAAAGATATAGACGAAAAAGATATAACAGAATTTTTACAAATTGTACAAGAAAACAATTTTGTTAAAGTCCTTGCACATGCTCCGTACACATTAAATCCTTGTTCTACAGATAAAAGAATTAGAGATTTAGCAAAAGAAATTTTTATTGACGATTTAAAAAGAATGGAATATATACCAAACAATATGTATAATTTTCATCCCGGTAGCCATGTTGGGCAAGGAATACAAAAAGGCATAGAAATAATTTCTAATACACTAAACGATGTAATAACAAAAGAACAGACCACTACAATTTTGTTAGAAACTATGTCTGGGAAGGGAAGCGAAATTGGTTCTAAATTTGAAGAATTAAAACAAATTATAGATAAGGTAAAACTTAAAGATAAGGTAGGAGTGTGTTTAGATACTTGTCATATTTATGATAGCGGGTACGATATTGTAAATAATCTTGATAGTGTTATAGAACAATTTGATAACATCATAGGTTTAGATAAATTAAAAGCAATACACCTAAACGATTCTAAAAATCCTTTTTCTTCACATAAAGATAGACATGAACAAATTGGTGCAGGATATTTAGGAATAAAAACGATAGAAAAAATAATCAATCATTCTAAACTAAAACACTTGCCTTTTTTTCTTGAAACTCCAAACGAAATAAACGGTTATACAAAAGAAATAGAATTGCTAAAAAATATTTATAAAGATTAGTATAAAATTTGTGTAGCTTGTATATCTAATTGTTTTTCTATATTTTTATAATTAGGCATATACTTTTCTAAAAAATTGTAAAATCTTTTTTTATGTCCATGATAAATCAAATGTGTAAGTTCATGCAAAACGACATAATCTATACATTGAGAGGAAGTTTTATATAGGTATAAATTTAATGTTATTTGTGAGATTGATGGTCTACAGCTTCCCCATTTACTTTTAATAGTTTTAACTTTTAGAGTAGGAAAAATTAAATTGTATTTTTGAAATATTGGCCAAAACTTTTTTATTGCTTCTTTAAAATATTTGATAAACTTTTCTTTAAGATAATTATTGTATTGTTTTGTTATATAGTTAATGTCATTACTTTTTATAGAATAAATATATATGTTAAAACCATCTATAACTATGCTATTTTTGTTACTTTCATATATATATACAATATACTGAT
>CAMVLN010000119.1 GCA_947168325.1 uncultured Elusimicrobia bacterium
GTGATACTGTTAGAAAATATGAAAGTAATGGTTATAAAAGTTTACCTGAAAAAGAATTAGGAGAAAAAAACAAATAGACAGTATGCATTTGAAATATGGACAGATAAAGCTATATGCAAAAACAAGAATAGATAGGGTAATCAGATATGTATATGCAAAAATATATGAAGAATTAAATAGTGTTATAAGTAGAGAATTAATAAGTGAAAAGAAAGAAAAAGTACCATTTAATATAAAAGCCATACAAACAGATAACGGATTGGAATGTAAAAAACATTTTGATGAATATGTAGAAGATAAAAAAATAATTCATTATTTTAATTATCCTCAAAAGCCAAAAAGTGATGTATATATAGAAAGATTTAACAGAACAATACAAGAATTTTTTAATAATATATAAGACAACAAAGATATTAATGAGATAAATAAACAATTAAAACAATAATTACATTGGTATGATTTTATAAAGTGTCACAAAGATTTAAATTATATAACACCAATAGGATTTATTAACAAAATTCTGATATTTTGATAAACTAATTTTGCTAAAAATCCAATATGTTATGAATGACTACACAATGTTGACATTTTGCTATAAAAAAGTATAGTATTTACAGTGTATTATTTATAATTCAATTGATAAATCAAATTAGAATGAAATACTTTATAGCAATAGTAGTTTTATTATTTTCAGCAATCGTACATGAAGTGGCACATGGTTTTGTTGCCTATAAAAGAGGAGATACCACCGCAAGAGATTTGGGGAGACTTACCTTAAATCCTATAAGTCATATAGATATATTAGGAACAATAATTATTCCTTTATGTTTGATGTTAGTAAGTGGTCCTATTTTTGGTTGGGCTAAACCTGTTCCTGTAAATATGCTTAGATTAAAGAACATAAAAAAAGACATGATATATGTTTCTTTAGCAGGAGTTACAGCTAACTTTATATTAGCTATAATCGCCGGAATTTTAATGGCTTTACTTAGAAATTTTGCTCCACAAATACAAGTATTTGTTTCTATATATATTATATTACAATATGTCATTGTTATAAATGTTGTTTTGTTAATATTTAATCTTATTCCAATTCCACCACTTGATGGTTCAAGAGTTGTTTTATTTTTGTTACCACAAGAATTAGCACGAAAGTATACAAAAATTGAAAGATATGGATTTTGGTTAATTTTAATACTTTTAGTAACAAATATTTTATGGGAAATTATGGGACCAATAGCAAATTTTTTAATTAAATTTTTAAGTGGAACTATTTAAAGGAAATAGTATGGTAAATAAAAAAAGAGTTTTATCGGCAATGAGGCCTACAGGAAGATTACACTTAGGGCATTATTTTGGGGCATTAAAAAATTGGATAAATATACAACAACAAGATTTTGAAAGCTTTTTTATGGTGGCAGATTTACATGCTTTAACAAGCAATTATGCAGATACATCTAAAATAAAAGATGACACCATAGATATGGTTATAGATTGGCTTACGGCGGGAATAGATCCTAAAAAAGCAGTAATATTTAGACAATCAGATGTAAAAGAACATTCTGAATTATTTCTAATATTATCAATGATAACACCGTTGGGTTGGTTATATAGATGTCCTACATATAAAGAACAATTAAATGAAATTAAAAACAAAGATTTAAATAATTATGGTTTTTTAGGTTATCCTGTTCTTATGGCTTCAGATATTTTATTGTATAAAGCACAGAATGTTCCTGTTGGCGAGGATCAATTAGCACACTTGGAATTTTCAAGAGAAATAGCAAGAAGATTTAATAATTTTTATGGCAAAATTTTGTTAGAACCGAAAGCACTACTTACAAAATCAGCAAAAGTTCCAGGCCTTGATAGAAGGAAAATGTCTAAATCATACAACAATTCAATTCTTATAGCAGAAACAGAAGAAGAAATAGTTAGAAAAGTTAAAACAATGTATACAGATCCAGAAAGAATAAAAGCTACAGATATAGGTCATCCAGAAGGATGTGTAGTGTTTGCTTTTCAAGAACTTTTTAACAAAGATGCTCAAAAAAGAAAAGAAGAATGTAAACAAGGTTGTGTGGGTTGTATGAAATGTAAAAAAGAACTTATGGAGTTAATGTGTGAGTATGCAAAACCTATGATGAAACGAAGGGATGAACTTCTTAAAGATAGATGTTATATTGAAAAAATATTAAATGAAGGTAAAGAAAAAGCTAAATTTGAAGCAAATAAAACTATGCAAGAAATAAAAAAAGCTTTAAAGATTTTCTAATACATGTTGGAATTATAATAGTGAAATATCTGTGAACTAAAATATTAGCAGTAGTAATCAATATATAATTAAAAGTTGATAGCTTATATATCTTAATTTTGTTCATTATTGTGGAAAATTTTTGTAACAATTTATATAAGAATAAATTATATAAGAATAAAAATTCTTTGTTTTTTGTTGTTTATACAAAGTTGTTGAGCGGTAATTCAAAAAACAAAAGAATCTAAAACTATTAAAATTTCTATTAAGCAACTTTATAACGAACTTATTCGTTAAGAATTTATAAAAATCTTGTCATAGGCTGCAAATTAATCAATATATTCATACATCACAAATACGGAGTATTTTTTATGGAATATGATGTACATTTAGAAACTTTTGAAGGTCCTTTAGAATTGCTATATAAATTAGTGAGAAGAAGTGATCTAGAAATAGAAGAAATACAAATTTCTCAAATAACACAAGAATACTTGCTAGCTATAGAAAATATTCAGAATTTAAATTTAGATACAGCAGGTGACTTTCTTGTTATGGCAGCTACACTTATGCAGATAAAAGCCAAAATGCTTCATCCAGATAACGAAAAAGATAAAGAAGATGCAGATATAGAACTTAATAAAATTAAAGAAAGATTGTTAGAGTATCAAAAATATAAAGAAGTTTCTAAACTATTATCTACCAAAGAACAAGAATATTTGCAAACATATTATAGACCAGAACAAAAAATTTTTGAGCAAGATTTTGAAATAGAAGCAACAATTTATGATCTTGTAAAAAGTTTTCAAAATGCATTAAAAACTTTACCTAAAGAAGTTAGAGAAATAATGTATAGGGAAATTCCTATAGAAGTAAAAATTAGAGAAATTCTTGATATACTTGAAGGTAAACAATATTTAACTTTTACTGAAATAGCAAAAATACAACCATCTAGATCTGCAATGATAGTATGTTTTATGGCAGTGCTTGAATTAGTAAAAAATAAACAAGTTGTTGCAAAACAATCAAATTTATTTGAAGATATAAGAATCTATAGAGTATACAGTAATGAAGAAAACGAAAGTAGCATTGTTAAAGAGGAAGAAAAAGATGAACTAAATTTAAATATAGAAAAGAATATAACAGAGCAAATTGAAGAGAAAGCAGAAGAAATAAAACAAGAAAACAATTTTGATTTAGAACAAGAAACTATAGATTTAGAAAACACTTATACAGAGGATAATGATGGAAATTAAAGATATAAAAAAAGTAATAGAGGCTTTACTATTTGTTTCAGATAAACCGTTGTTGACTAGAGAAATTAAAGCTGTCATTAAAGATGATTTATCTGAAGATGTTAAAGTTGAAAACATATTAAAAGAAATGCAACAAGAATATATTCAATTAGATAGAGCTTTTGAACTTAAATTTGTTGCTAATGGCTGGACTTTTTCTACAAAATCTCAATATTCTAGTTGGATAAAAAAGTTGTTAAAAGAAAAAACTATATTGAAATTGTCGCCATCAGCTATGGAAGTTTTAGCTATAATTGCATATAAACAACCTATAACCAGAGCAGAAATAGATGTAATTAGAGGAGTAGATTGTGGTGGAGTAATAGATACACTAACAGACAGAAAATTTATAAAAATAGTTGGTAGAAAAGAAACTTTAGGAAAACCATTGTTATATGGAACAACACAAGAATTTCTAAGACATTTTGGTTTAAGTCATTTAAGTGAACTTCCGGTTATTGATACAGTAAAAGATGTTTTATCTAACCAAGAAGAAAAAGCACAAGAATTACCTTTTGACAAACAAGAGAAACAGATAGAACAAGAACAATCTTTAGCACAAAATAGCAAACAAAATAATCAAGAAAACAAAATAGAACAAGTACAAGAACAACTTTTAGTAGAAAATAATAAACAGAATATTCATGAAATGCAAGCAGAGCAAGCTCAAGAAAAATTTTCAGTACAAAATAGCGAGCAAAATAGTAAAGAAAACCAAACTTCAGTAGAAAATAATAAAAATATTCAAGAAAAACAAACTGAACAAAAACAAGAACAATATTTGGCAAAAAGTAATGAAAATACTCAAGGAAACAAAGAACAATATCAACAAGAACAACTTTCAGCAGGAGATAACGAGCATAATAATAAAAAATAATATATTTCAAATATGAAAGGTAA
>CAMVLN010000120.1 GCA_947168325.1 uncultured Elusimicrobia bacterium
CAATATAGAAGAAATGGCAATGTCAATAGATAAAGTATCAACAGGATATGGTGGGGATATAACATCGGTGTTAGATACTATGAGAACACTAAATGAAGGAGCTGATGTAGAGCAAATGAAAGATGCATTCAGAGATATGGCAGGTATAATACATGCAAATTCAACAATGTTGACATTCACAAATGCAAAAATAGAACATGTGTATGATAAGATTACAGAAAGGTCAAAAGATATGTTTCCATGTACAAGATTACACGATAAAATGTGGACACAATATTATTACAATACATATAATGTTGATGGAGATGAAAATTCTTTAAAATTTGATACTACTGTAAATGGTTTCTTAGTAGGGTTCGATATGATATCTGTAAATAATTTGACATTTGGAGTAATGGCAGGATATGGAACAAGTGAATTAAAACAATTGAATGATAACACAACAATGAATGATATTAATTTAGGATTTTATAGTGGTTATGAAACAGATAAATGGTTATTTAAAGGTATGTTATTGGGTGGATACGAACAATACAAGTCTGAAAGAAATATAAGGTTTATGAATAGAACGGCAAATAGTAAATATAATGGATTTAATGTAGCATTGGATTTAGAGGCAGGATACAAAATAGGATTAAATAGTTCAACATCTACACATAAATTGACATTAAAACCTTACATAGGAATAACAGGGAATTATATTAATAATGAAGGATTTAAAGAAAAAGGGGCAGAATCATTGAACTTAAAAGTAGAAGATTATGATAATATAGCACTACAAGCAAGACTAGGTGTAGGAATTAATGGAAATATAAAGAAATTTGGTTGGTATGCAAAAGCAGGAATAAGACAATTCTTAACAGAAGATTACAATGAGATAGAATCATCATTGTTAGATTTTCAAGATCAAACAAAAATGAAAATTAGAAGTGCTAAATTAGACAAATTGTCTTATGGTGGTGGAATTGGTGTTGATTATGCTTTATCGGATGCATGGACAGTGTTTGCAAATGGACTTGCAAGTTTTGCAAATAGATCAAATAATTATTATGGAAATATAGGGTTGGTATATAAATTTGGCTGTGCAAGTAATGTAGTAAATGTAGATAAATTTATAGAAGTAGCTGATAAGTTAGATAAAAAAACAATTGAAACTGAACAAATAAAAAGAGAGTTAGATATATTAAAAGAGAAAGAAGAAGCACTAGCTAAAGCGAAAATAGAAGATAAAGATAAAAAGTATAGAATGGTTAAAATGATTAGGCTTGATAAAAGGGTGAATTTTGTATTTGGATCAGATGAATTAACCAAAGAAGGCGAAGAGTCTTTGAGCAAAATAGCAAATGAGTTAAATTTTTATCCTAATGCAGAGGTAATTGTCGAAGGGCATGCGGATGATATTGGCGATTATGAAATAAACCAAACAATATCTGAAGGTAGAGCATATAAGGTAGCAAAAATATTGAAAAAAGATTATGGTATAAAAAATACAGTAGCTGTTGTAGGTAAAGGTAAGGTTGTACCAATAGCAAGTAATGGCACATCTGATGGTAGAGCAAAAAATAGAAGAGTAGAAGTAGTACTTTTAATGCCACAAGAATAATAAATTTTGTTAAAATTTAAATAAAAAAGAAGAAAGTTTTTAAAAAACTTTCTTCTTTTTTTAACTAAATTTCTTCTATATCCCTATTATTTTAAAAATGATATAATCATTGAGTTGTAGATTGAATATATGGAGTTCTTTATGTTGATAGATTCTCATGCACATATAAGTGATACAAAATTTAATGAAGATAGACAAGTAATTATAGATAAAGCATTTAATAGTGGACTAAAATATATTATTGAGGTTGGCTGTGAACCACAATTTTGGGATAAAGTTGTAGAACTTTCTAAACAAGAAAAAATTTATTCTATGTTTGGGCTTCATCCACAGGATGCAGACAAATTTAATGATGAACTTCTATCAAAATTAAAAACTTTGTTAAGTAATAAAAAATGTGTTGGAGTTGGTGAAATAGGACTTGATTACCATTTTGAAGGATATTTAAAGGATTTACAAAAAGAGATTTTTATTAAACAAATAAATTTAGCTTTAGAAATTAACAAACCTATTTGTATTCACTGTAGGGATGCTTATGATGATATGATAGAAATATTTAAAACTTTTAAACAATTACCTAAAGGGGTAATTCATTGTTTTTCAGGAAGTTTTGAACAAGCAAAAGAAGTTTTAAATATGGGTTTTTTTATAGGAATAGATGGACCATGCACATATCCCAAATCCTCTAAATTAACAAAAGTTATAGAAAATGTTTCATTAGATAAATTGTTAGTTGAAACAGATTGTCCTTACCTTGCTCCGCAAAAATACAGAGGAACAAGAAACGAACCTTCTTATGTTGTTGAAGTAGCAAAGAAAATATCAGAAATTAAACAAATACCTTTTGAAGAAGTATGTAAGGTAATTACTAGAAATACAATAGAATTATATAAATTAGAAGATTAGCTACAGTTCAACTATAATCTGTTCAACTTCAACTAAAATTATATAGCAATTTTTAAAGGAAAAGAAAACAAAATGAATAATTATTCTTATAAATATGGCAAAAATTTATATCTTAATATAACTAATCGTTGTATGATGGCATGTCCATATTGTATTAAACATAAGTGGGCAGGAAAATTTAGAGGGAATTTTTTAAAATTAGATAAAGAACCAACTGTTCAACAGGTAATAAATTCCATAGGAGATTGCACAAAATATAATGAAATAATATTTTGCGGATATGGTGATGCATTGATAAGATTAAATGAAGTTATTGAAATTTCTAAATGGTTAAAATCTAACAAAGTTATGGTTAGAATAAATACCGCAGGGCTTGCAAATAGATATTATAATAAAAATATTTTACCACAATTAAAAGGATTAATAGATGTAATATCTATTAGTTTAAATGGCTCAAATCCACAAGAACATAATAAACTAAATAATCCAATGTTTAAAGAAGAATCTTTTAATGAAATATTAAACTTTGCTAAACTTGCAAAATATGATATTCCATCAGTTGTTATTACAGCAGTAGAATTGCCAGAACTTGATGTGGCAAAAGTTAAAGAAATTGCAAAAACAATAGGAGTTCATTTTAGAGCACGACCTTACCTTAATGAGTATGAAGAGTATTAAAATAAAAATTTTAGTTAAATTTTATATATTCCAATAATAATTTTACAGTATTTGTATAAACCATTAATTTAATTCTATAAAAAATATATATTTGTTGATACTAAAGTAATGCTATAGGTGAAATTTAGAACTGGTTAGTATGCTTTTGCCTTTTGTCAGTGAGAGAAGATGTATCAAAAATTTTATATTTAAATAAGTTATATAAGCAATATGAAACAATTTTTTAATAAGATTAATAACTTTTATATAACATTAATATTAATACTAATTATTACTATAACACATATAGACATAATAGTTGCTCCATTAGGGCAATGTTTATCTAGTTTAGATCTAAAAGATTTGAATTATTATATTAATATAAGGCAATATGGTTTTGATAGGTTGTTATCTGCAACATTGCCTTTATGGACAACAAAACTTTTTTGCGGTATACCCTTTTTTGCTAATTCAGAAACATCAATTTTTTATTTTCCAAATATAATTTTCTTTTTTTTGCCATTATATAAAGCACTAAATTTATCTTTGGTATTACATTTTGTTATATTTTCTGTTGGGGTATTTTTGTTTATTAATAATAAAATAAAAGATAAATTTGTTTCGCTAATAGTTGCAACAATTTCAGTTTTTATAAGTAGTTTTTATTTACATGCTTGTGCAGGGCATTTATCAAATATAACAACTGTTGTATGGTTTCCATATTTATTATATTTTTATGACAAAATTTATGAAGAAAAAAATTATTTTTACATTTTTATAATTTCATTTATATTATCTTTACAAATATTTGCAGGGCATTATCAATATATATATTATTCTGCTTTAGCTTCTTTATTATATATACTTCTATTTTGTAAAAATAAGCATGTATTTTATACACTAATATTTTCCTACTTTATTTCTTTATTCTTAACCGCAATACAATTTTTGCCAAGTCTTGATTTTTATTTTGAAGGAGCAAGAAGGTTTGGAATACTAAATCATTTTTCAATGTATACAAAATTCTTGTATTTTATTACATCAATTTTACCTGCAACAATTTCATATGTAAATACATGGTATTGGGAAACTAGTGAATATATAGGGATTGCTTCTTTTATTATAATTCTTTTATCAATCATTCACATACATAACAAAGAAAACTTAAAATATCTTTTTATAGTTTTAATATTATATTTTTTATCGTTTGAATTTATATCAAATATAATATGTAATTTTATCCCTTTTTGGACATCTTTTAGAAGCCCAATAAAAC
>CAMVLN010000121.1 GCA_947168325.1 uncultured Elusimicrobia bacterium
TATGGTTCAGGCTGTGCCGGCAGCCGTTTCCTCAATGGAACGCTCGATCTGCACAAGCAGAAAGAATATTAGTGGAAGAAGCAAATATTTCTAGAGAGAAAAGAAAGGGCTTAAGAGATAAACTAGCTGCAACATTTATTTTGCAAACATATCTTGATATACATTCAAACTAATATATTTAATTATAGTTATTGTAAAATATATTTCATAAGCAAACAAGTATTTTGTTTTTTTATAAATGATAATTTGTATTTAAAAATCATATGAAAAAATTTATTTTGTATAGTTTATTTGTTTTTAGTTTAATAAATTTTTTATATCAGAATGTTTTTGCTAAAAAAAATAATAATGTAGAAGATATTAATGTTTGTTCTGATAAAAATGAAGATTTTGATATGTACATAAACATAGATAAAAAAAGGAAAAACTATGTATTAGAAATTCCAAAAGTTGTAAAATTGGATTCAAGAGTTGCTTTAGATAGAGATAAAATAAATATTATTAAAAGAGAACAAAAAAATAGATTGTTAAAAAATGAAATATTATTTTTTGAAGAAGTAAGTACAATGAACATAAATAGCAAGATATGGAATGAAAATATAAGTTACATAGCTTCTAAAATAAAAAAAGATTTTTTATATTCAATAATAATAATAGAAACTTATTCAAATACACAATTTACAGATACGGAAAATATAAAAGAATCTGAACAAAAAGGATTAACTATTGCTAATATTTTAAGAAAAGATTTTGGACTAAATAATACAATATGTGTTACTGGGTTAGGATCAGAAAAAAATATTTCTCTTAATTATAATTGTGCAAAAATATCAGTTATAAAAGATATTGGCTTTTACGATAGTATTCAATAAATAATATTTTTATTTAAGACATGAATACTGTTCTTTTACTTTTATAATATTTTTAAAATTTTAACACTGCTTGTTAATTGTGTTTTTTACATTATAAATTATAAACTGTGTTTCTGTTATAATCCCAAAGCAATTTTTTCTTCTATAATAGGAATATTATTTTTTTGTAATATTTCTATTGCTCTTTTTGAACTGTCAAATTTTAATACCATTAAAGCTTTATCCCTAGCTTTTTCTACAAATCCATACATATACTCAAGGTTTATATTATTATTTGCTAAAACATTTAATACCTTTGCAAGTCCGCCAGGTGTATCAGAAACTTCCACAGCAACAACTGTTGCTATAGTTACAATAAATCCGTTATCTTTAAGTATATTTTTTGCTTTATCAGTATTATCCAATACTACTCTTAAAATTCCAAATTCTGGGCTTTCTGCAATAGTAAGAGCTTTAATATTTATATTGTGTTTTCCTAGCAAAATACAAACTTCTGCAAGTCTTCCTTTTGTATTTTCAATAAAAATAGATACTTGTTTGATTGTATTCATTTACTACTTCTCCTTAAAAAATATAAAATTCATTATGCTATTATGCAATGTCATCATACATCAATCAAATATTTTTATCATATATTTTAAATTATCAGTTAATATCAACTATTGTCAAAATTTTACTAATATATGTTTTTTTATATTTCTATACTTCTTGTTTTAACCTTTTCAATTTTTTTGTTGAGATTAATGTAAATTTCTTTTATCAATAACTCTTTTAGATTTTCCTTCTGTTCTTGTCAAGGTTTTTGGTTCAACAAGCTTTACACTTACTCCAAGCCCTACGGTTGAATCTATGGCTCTTTTTATTTTTATTTTTAAATTTTCAAGAGCTTTTATTTCGTCAGTAAACAATTTTTCGTCAACCTCTACAAGCACTTCCAAAGTATCTAAAGCACTAGGTGTTCTATCTACTATCAACTGATAGTTCGGTAAAGTACCATCAATTTGTAATAAAGCAAATTCAATTTGTGTAGGGAATATGTTTATACCTCTAACAATTATCATGTCGTCAGTTCTTCCTTTGATTTTGCTAATTCTTGGAACAGTTCTTCCACATTTACAAGTTTCATAAGTTATAGAAACTATATCTCGTGTTCTATACCTTATTAACGGTATAGCTTGTTTAGTTAGTGTTGTTATAACAAGTTCTCCTGCTTGTCCTTCAGGTAAAGATTTTCCGGTTTTAGGGTCAATTATTTCTGGGAAAAATAAATCAGACCAAATATGAAGACCTTGTCTATAAGTACATTCTTGAGCTACCCCAGGTCCAATTATTTCAGAAAGTCCATAAATATCGGTTGCTGTTAAACCTAATGTAGAATCTATTTTATCTCTCATAGCTGTTGTCCATGGTTCTGAACCGAATATTCCCACTTCCCAACTGCTAGTTTTAGGGTCTATACCTAAAGATTTCATTTCTTCTGCAATATAAAGAATATAACTTGGTGTACAAGCAACAATTCTTGGCTTAAAATCTTGCATCAATTTTATTTGCCTTTTTGTTTGACCCGTAGCTGTAGGAATAATTGTTGCCCCTAACCTAAGTGCTCCGTAATGTATTCCTAGTCCACCTGTAAAAAGTCCGTATCCATAAGAAATTTGTATTTTATCACCTTTGTTTCCACCTGCACAAGCAATAGATCTTGCTGCAACATTTGCCCAAAGGTTTAAATCTCTTTTAGTATATCCTACAACAGTTGGATTCCCTGTTGTCCCACTAGAAACATGAATTTCTGCAACATTTTTTATATCTGTTGAAAATAAGCTAAATGGATAAGAGTCTCTTAAATCTTCTTTATATGTGAAAGGTAGTTTTGTAATATTATCTATACTTTTAATATCTGTAGGAATTATCCCTTCTTTATCTAATTTTTGTTTATATACAAAGGAATTATCATAAATATATTTTGCTAATTTTACTAATCTTTCTGACTGAATATTTTTTAAATCTTCTTTATTTGCACATTCTATCTTTTCATTATAAATCATTTTATGCTCCAAATAATATTTTAACCATTAAATTTTTAGATTCATAAAGTACATCATATTGATAAATAGATCTTATAGATTAGTGAGTAATTACATAAAAATTTTTGTATTTTTTGACATTTAATAGAAGTACGATTTTTATACCTTTTTATAATTAATACAAAATACAATAAAAAACAAATTTGTTTAGTTTGATTTTATTATTTAGGTCTACAAATTCCTCTTTGAGATTTTGATATAAAATTAAGTATTTCCTGAATATAAGGAGACATACCTAAGTCCTCTTTTACTTTTTCTAGTGCATCATTCAACATTAAATTAGACATAAATAAAATTTTATAAGCATGTTTAATATTTTCTATTTCGTTAATAGGTACTCTATTTCTTTTAAGTCCTACTAAATTTAAACCAAATAGTGTTGCTCTATCACCCTGTGCTTGCATATAAGGAATAATATCCATACTTACCATAGAGCCACCACCGGTAACAACATTCTTACCTATTTTTACAAACTGATGAATGGCAGTAAGACCTCCCATAACTACATTATCTCCAACTTCAACATGTCCTGCAATTGCACAACAATTTGCAATAATACAATTATTTCCTAAAATACAATCATGTGCAACATGAGCACATGTCATAATCAGACAATTTTTACCCACAACAGTTTGCCCGCTTGCACTTGTTCCTCTATTAACTGTTGCAAATTCTCTAATAGTACTACCGTCTCCAATTATAACAATGGTTTTTTCTCCAGCATATTTTAAATCTTGAGGAGCTGCACCTATTGATGCATGTGAAAATATTTTACAATTTTGACCTATCTTTGCACATTCTATTGTTGCATGTGCCCCAACAATTGTTCCATCACCAATACTAACATTTTCTCCTATGACTACATAAGGACCAATTTGAACATCTTGTCCGATTATTGCTGACTTATCAATTATCGCTGTAGTATGTATCATATTATTTCTCCCTATCTACTATAATAAACATAAATTCAGCTTCTGTTACAAGTTTTCCATCAACATAAGCTTCTCCTCTAACTTTACCCTTTCTACCACTATCTCTTATCACTTCAACTTTTAATTCTAAAACATCACCAGGAATAACAGTCTTTCTGAATTTAACCTTATCTATTCCCATAAAATAAGCTAAACAATTTTTAAAAGATGGCCGTGACAAAAACATAACACAGGATGTTTGTGCCATTGCTTCAACAATTAGAACACCTGGCATTATGGGTTGTCCAGGAAAGTGCCCTTGAAAGAAAGGTTCGTTCCCACTAACACATTTGTATCCTATTGCTTTTTTTGTTCCATCACCAAATAATTTAACTTTATCAACCATAAGAATCGGATACCTATGTGGAATAATTTTTTGGATTTCTATA
>CAMVLN010000122.1 GCA_947168325.1 uncultured Elusimicrobia bacterium
ATAAATGAATGTTAAAAAAAATGGGAAAACAGTATTATTACAAATTCTAAAGTTAAAGAAATAGATTTAGAAAATAAAAAAGTTTTAGCAGGAGATAAATACTATTCATATACCAATATAATATCTAGTATGCCATTAAAAGAATTATTGTTAAGTATAAAGGAATTGCCAAAAGAAATTTCTAAACTTATAAAAAGTTTAGAATGTACTTCTACTAGGTGTATAAATATTGGATTAAAATATAAAAAAAGTTTGCCTGAAAAAATAAAAGACATTCATTGGATATATATTCCAGAAAAAAAGTATCCTTTTTATAGAGTTGGAATATATTCTAATGTATCTAAAAAACTTGTTCCACAAAATTGTTATAGTTTATATGTGGAAATGTCAAATATAAAAAATTGTGACAATATAATTCCTTTATTAAAAGATATTGGTATAATAAATGTTGATGATGAAATTTTAAGTTTAAATGTTGTTGATATGAAATATGCTTATGTAATTTTTAATAAAGAACGACAAGAAACTTTAAATAAAATAAATACTTTCTTAAATAAAAAAAATATTTATTGTATTGGCAGATATGGAACTTGGGAATATTCTTTTATAGAAAAAAATATTACTGATGCAAAAAAATTGGCATTAACTTTAAATCATGAATAAAATAAAAATTGCTGTAATAATTACCAAACTTGAATTGGGCGGAGCACAAAAAGTAGCAATATCTATTTGTGAGAAATTGGATAAAAACAAATTTGACCCATTTTTAATTTGTGGTTGTGGTGGAATATTAGATAAAGAAACTAAAGAAAAAATTAGAGTAATATTCGTAAAAAATTTAGTTAGAGAAATTAATCCCATAAAAGATTTAAAAGCTTTATTTTATATTTATAAAATATTAAAAAAAGAAAAACCTGCAATAGTTCATACCCATTCATCAAAAGCAGGAATTTTAGGACGCATAGCAGCAAAATTATGTGATATAAAAAATATTATTCATACTATACATGGTTTTAGTTTTAACGATACTCAATCTTTTATAAATAAAAAAATTTTTATTTTTTTGGAAAAATTTTGTGCAAGATTATCATCTATACTTATTCCAGTAAGTACTGAAAATATTACAAAAGGGCTTAAAAATAATATTGGGAAAAAAGAACAATATCATTACATTAGATTAGGAGTGGATATAAATAATTTTAAAAATTTTAGTCAAGTTCCATCTTTAAAAAAAGAGTTAAAATTAAATAAAGATGATATTTTAATTACAACTATTGGTCCATTTAAACCACAAAAGAATTTGCCTGATTTTATAAGATTAGCAAATAATTTATCCAAACTAGATAATAGATTTAAGTTTGTTATAGTTGGGGATGGAGCATTAAGGAAGTCTTTTGAACAAATGATAAAATATTTTGATATTTCTAATAATATTTTTCTTATCGGATGGAGAAGAGATATTCCCAATATACTCAATTCAAGTGATTTTTTTGTAATGACATCTTTATGGGAGGGGTTGCCAATATCAACGATTGAAGCACTATGTTGTGGCTTGGTTCCTATTGTAAATGATGTAGATGGTCAAAGAGAAATAATAAAAAATGGCATAAATGGTTTTTTAATAAGTCCTTACGATATAGAATCTATTCAAGAAAAAATATTATTACTAATTAGCGATAACGAGTTAAAACAAAAAATGTCAAAAAATGCAAAAAATTGTATAGATAAAACTTTTTCAATTGATTATATGATTAAGCAGCATGAAAGTTTATATCTTGCATCTATGAATCCTTTCTTCAATAAAAAGAAATATTTTAAAAATTATAGGGGTTAGTAGTAAATTGACAAATACATTAGCTAAAATTGAGAAAGATAGCTCAAATTTTTGAACAAATATATCGTCCGTTGAATATGTAATCATATATACAATATACATTACTAACTGAGTAATAACTAAACCGACTGCAATTAAAGATATTTGTGTGATAGGTTGTTTTTTGTTAAGTTTTTTATTAAAAAAACCAAATAAATACCCAACTATGGTAAAACTTAAAGCTCTAACTCCAAAAATATTTGTAGATAAAATATCCCAAGTCAAACCATAAACAAAACCTGTTATCTGCCCTTCCATTATTCCTTTATTTAAAGCAGTATAGAGTATAAACATTAAAATAAAGTTAGGATATATTATCCAAGTATCAAATGGCATATACTTTGGAAGAACAAATTGTAATATAATAAATATTAAATATATAATAGTTCTTATGATAAAATTTATCATCTGTTCTTTATTAAAATACCGACTTCATAAATAGATTCAGTTTGACAATAAGGTTCAACTAAAACATCTTGATATTCTCCAGAACTTGTTCTAGAAATATGTATAATTCTACCAATTTTTATTCCTTTATTAAAAGTACTTAATTTACTTGTAACTAAATCATCATTTAAGTGTAAATTTATAGATTTAGGAATAAAAGACAATTTTAAATATTTATCATTATATCCATCACATATAAAATCAATATTATAGCCTGCTACTTGAACAGGAACAGAAAAAAGAGAATTAGTTGTTAAAGCAACTTTTGATGTAGTAGAATATGTTTCTGCAACTCTACCAAATACACATATTTGTTTATTAGATAAAACTGCAAAAACAGGCATCCCTATTTCTATTCCATCGTTACTGCCTTTATCAATTATTGAAAATTGATACCATTGTATAGGTTCTCTAACTATAACATTTGCAAAAATTGTTTTTCATTTTTTATTTTGTTTTATATCAAGCAAATTTTTTAATCTTATATTATCTTCTAAAATTACTTTATAATTTATTAGTTTTTGTTCCAATATAAGTTTTTCATTTTTTAATTCTATGTTCTCTTGATAGACTTGTATCATATTAGCAATATTAGATAAAATTTTTCCTGATTTGGTAAATAAATTTGAAGAAATTTTTATATTAGGAACAACAAAAGAGTAAATAAGTTGTTTAATTATTTGAACTGTAGTTGTAAGTCTTAATGATATTAAAGTTATAGAAACGATCAACAAGATAATAAAAACTTTATTGGCAGTTTTACTTGTGTTTTTTATCATATCCAAAAGAAGTACTAAATATATTATATTTTTTTCTGTGCATTTTTTATGTTTTCTATTTCTTCTAAATATATCCCTGTACCGTTAACTACACAATTTAAAGGATCATCTGCTATGTTTATAGGAAGTTCTGTTTCTTGTTTTAAAAGTTCAGGAAGTCCTCTTAATAGTGCTCCACCACCAGCAAGAACAATACCTCTATCAACTAGATCTGCAGATAGTTCAGCAGGAGTTTCGGCAAGAGTATCCTTTATTATTTCTACTATAGATTTGATAGGTTCAGATAAAGCTGTTCTTATTTCGTCAGATGTTACTGTTATTATTTTGGGTAAACCTGTAACTTGATCTCTTCCTTTTACTTCCATATTAAGCTCTTCTTCCATTGGAAAAACAGAACCTATTTCTATTTTTACTTTTTCTGCTGTAGTATCTCCTATAAGTAAATTATACTTCTTTTTAAAATATTGAACTATTGCTTCATCCATTTTATCACCTGCAACATTTATTGCTTTACAAACTACCATTCCACCTAAAGAAATAACGGCAACATCCGTCGTTCCACCACCAATATCAACAATCATATTCCCTTCAGGTTCATGTGTTTGAATTCCGGCTCCTATTGCTGCAGCCATTGGCTCTTCAATTATGTAAACCTCTCTTGCCCCAGCTTGTTCTGCAGCTCTTTTAACAGCATCCTTTTGAACATCCGTTATTCCAGAAGGAACACCAACAACTACTTTAGGATGTAATATTTTTATAGATTTGTTAGCTTTTTGAATGAAATATTTTATCATTTTTTGTGTAGATTCATAATCAGCAATAACACCATCACGTAAAGGTCTAACTGCAACTATATTTGCAGGAGTTCTTCCTAACATTCTTTTTGCTTCTTTACCTATTGCTAAAACATTTTTAGTTTCTTTGTCAATAGCGACAACCGAAGGCTCTGTTAGAACTACCCCTTGACCTTTAGCCCATACTAACACGGATGCTGTTCCCAAATCTATACCCAAATCATTTACAAATAATTTAAAAAGATAATCAAACATTTTAATTCTCTCTTGTTAAAATTTTATATAATAAAAAAATAAATAACTTAACCATAAAAAATGCAACAATCAATCTTGTTTTGCTATGAAAATATTTAATACACATTTTTTTAACATTTATTTAAAACATATTATTTTTTATTTATAAATTAAGAGAAG
>CAMVLN010000123.1 GCA_947168325.1 uncultured Elusimicrobia bacterium
TAATTTACAAAAATTTTTTTTGTTTTATATTTGTTTAGGACAAATTCTATAAAAGATTATGGTAAATATAATTTTTTAGGCGGAACAAGAGATGATGCTTGTGGTGAAGATTTTGATAAAGTTGCAAAAATTTTAGGATTACACTATCCTGGTGGACCAATTATAGATAAACTTTCTAAATTAGGAAATTCTAATGCAATAAATTTTACAAGACCTATGATGAAAGGAACATGGGACTTTTCTTTTTCAGGAATAAAAACGGCAGTGTTAAATTATTCAAAAAAAATAGATATAAAAAAACAGAATAATATAAATGATCTTTGTGCTTCATTTCAAAAAACATTAGCAGAAACAATAGTTATAAAATCAATACAAGCAGCAAAAGAGTATAAGTTAAAAAAAATAACACTAGGTGGTGGAGTATCTTGTAATTCTTTAATAAGAAAAATGTTCAAAGAAGAGGGAAAAAAGAATAAAATTAATGTGTTTTTACCATCACCAATTTTTGGAACAGATAATGCTTCAATGATAGCACATATTGCTTATCATAAAGTATTGAGGAAAAAGTATACTTATCCTAACGAAAAAATTGTTTCAATAAGTCCGTCGTTGGAGTTAAAAAATTGGTAATAGATTCTACAATTTTTATTATTGTAAAACTTTTTATGTTTTTTAAGAAAAAACCTAACAAAAAAGAAAGATAAAAGTGCCCATCTTCCTTTTTTATATTAACTATAAATAATAATCTTTAAGCTATAACCTACTTTTTTTCAACTGCAAGTTTTACACCAACTTTTCTTTTTAGACCTTCGCCTTCAGAAAAAGTGTCAAATCCTCCAATATTTTTTAAATACATGTGAATAAATTTTCTTTCTTTTGTGGACATTGGATGAAATCTATATATTTTTTTTGTTCTTTTTACATACTCAATTGCTTTGTTTGCAATAGTTTTTAATCTTTCTTTTTGTTTTTGTCTATAATTTTCCGTATCTATACTAACTTTTACCCTCGCATTTAAATTCTTATTTAGCATTAATTGAACAACATATTCTAAAGCATTTATACATCGTCCTGCTCTACCTATAAGCAAATTTCCACTATTAGTAGAAATTTCTATATTTATTGTATCTTCAGTATGACTTATTTTTATATCATTTATGTTTATATTCATTAAAAAAATTATTTTTTATCAATAATTATTTAAAAGACTTTGATCTAAATAAATACTCTTTAACAGTTTTACTTGCAAGGTTGAAATCTATTTCTTTTTTTATTTCATTATTGTTTTTATCATCTCTGACTGTTAAACGAACCCTTGCAGGTTTCGCACCCATAAGACCAAAAAGGCCCTTTGTTCCTTCATCTAAAACTTTTAATTCCACATCTTCTTTAGAGCAATTAAGTTCTTTTAATCCTACTTCTATTGCCTCTTCTATATTTTTACCATAAAACTCAAACTTTTTTGTCATTTTTTGCTCCTAAATATTTCTCCTTAAAACGAAAAATTGAATGAATATTGACAAAACACTATTAGTTAGCCAATACAATACTAAACCTGAAGGGAATCCCCAAAACATTAAAGTAAATATTATAGGCATTATATACATCATTTTCCTTTGTGCAGGATCAGAAGTTGCTGTTGTTAATCTCTGTTGACAAAACATTATTAAACCCATAATCAAAGGTAACATATTAAAAGGAATTGATCCAATATAGAATAAAGAATCGCAAGCAGATAAATCTTTTATCCACAAAATCCATGGAGAATATCTTAGCTCATAAGCATTTCTTAATGTTTGAAACAATGCCCAAAAAATAGGTAACTGTAAAAGCATGGGTAAGCATCCACCAAAAGGATTAACTTTTTTAGCTTTATATAAATTCATCATTTCAACTTGTAATCTTCTTGGATCACTTTTATATTTTGTTTGAATCTCTTTCATTAAAGGTTGAATTTTTTTCATACTAGCCATAGCTTTAAAACTTTTTAATGTTAAAGGTAAAACAAGTATTTGTATTATTATTGTCATTATAATAATTGCCCATCCATAATTGCCAACACAATCATATAACATAAATAAAACAGCCAATGCTATTTTCCCTAAAAAACCAAAGAAACCAAAATCCACCATTTTTTCAAGTCCAATATTGAATTTTTTTAAATACGAATACGATTTTGGTCCAACATAAAATTTAAGTGAAAACTTTTGTATGTTTTCTTCTTGTTTTATCTTTGCAGATATTATTAAAGCTGGAGCAGTTCTTTTGTTTTGTTTTACCATTCCTATATTTTCAAAATCTAAAGAGTTATCTGGAATTAATGCTGTAAGAAAATATCTGTTGTCTATTGCTAGCCACTTATATAATTGTGCATGATTTTTTTCTTCTTTTATTTTTTCTAATTTGTTAGGTACTGTAGAAGTAAGTCCCATTACTCTTGTAACTGAAATATTTTCTTTTAATTCTTTTTTGTCGGTACCAAGTCCAGGTCCCCAATTAAACTCTATTTCCGGAAGTTTTGCATCTTGTGTTAACTTTTCAAGTTGAATATTAATTGCATGCAAATAGTCTTTTGATAAATCAAAAGTTTTTATTATTTTCCATTTTTGTACTGAAGTATAAGAAAAAACTAATTTTGTGTCAGTTTTTTCAACTATTTCATATACAGAACCAGGAAAATTTGCCAAAACAGGAGATGCTTCAGGTAAAACCAAATCTACCAAATCATTATTATTCTCTTTTATATACCAATGTTTTATAGAAGCTCCTTTGTTTGAAAAAATCACCTTATATTTTTCTGTTTCTAATGTTATTTCTTCTTCTTTTATATTTTGAATATTAAGTTTTTGCTCTTTTGAAAAAACATCTTGTTTATCTAATATATTTTGAGAAGTCTGTTCTTTATTTTTTATTTGAACCACATTTTGTTGATTTTGTAATATCATCTTTTGATCAATTTGTTTTGGTTGAAAAAACATATACCATATAAACAAAAAAATAGATGAAAATATCACAAACATTACTGTATTTTTTTGCATTTTATACCTACCAAATTACAATTCTATTTTTTTGGAACAGGATCATACCCACCATCACAAAAAGGATTACATTTAAGCAATCTTCTTAAAAACAAAAAAAATCCTTTAAATATTCCAAACCTTTCAATTGCTTCATAAGCATAAGCTGAACATGTAGGATAAAATCTGCATCTTTGAGGTGTAAGTTTAGAAAACAATCTATATATTTTAATAAGAAAAAGTATTAAATATTTCATATAAAACTAGATGTCTATATAAAAGTTCGCTTTTTTAAGACTATCCAACACCGCAACCTTTAGTTCGTCGTATCTTACTGAACTAATTTGAGGTTTTAATACAAAAATAATATCCAAACTTGATAACAGCTTATGTTTATTTATTCTAAAGATTTCTCTTAATCTTCTTTTCGCTCTATTTCTACAAATAGCATTTCCAACTTTCTTAGATGTTACTAAACCAAATCTTCTAATTTCATTATTATCCTTTCTGTTAAACACACAAATATCAACAAAAATAGTCTTTAGCTTTTTACCATATTTTAATACTCTATTAAAATCTGCTGTTGTATGTAACTTTTCGATGTAACAAAAAGAAAAACCTTTGCTACTGATAAGCATTTTATGCTGAAAGTGTTTGTCTGCCTTTTTTTCTTCTAGCACTTAGTACCTTTCTTCCTCCAGCTGTTGCCATTCTTGCTCTAAAACCAATTTTCTTTTTCCTTCTTTCCTTGTTTGGTTGAAAAGTTCTTTTTGTCATTTTTTACCTCTTTCCTTTTATCACATATTTTTATCACATAATAACATAATAATTTGATAATTTTGATAATAATACTTTACAATACTTTAATTTAATTTGTTCTTCGGGTTGAACATTATATAAAATTTTTTTTGCAAAGGCAAAATAGTTGTTAAAGTTAAAAAAGATATTATTGTTTTTGATAAGATAAAAAAGAATGGAGGAAGATAAACAAACAACAGATAGCATTAAAAAGGAAAGAAGTATTAGAAAAAGCAGAAAAATTAAAGACAAAAGGAAAAAAGATAAGGGAATGAAAGAATGTTTCAATGTAAAAGAAAAATATTACGAAGATGGGAAAAAGCATGTGGTGAATTAGGGTTAATAGGTCTATAGCCACAAAGTACAGGACAAAACAGATTAGTTATAACAAGAATATTACAGAGATGGTATGTTAAGACTAATAGAACAAATAAGAAAAGAAAATTTATTTTATGGTAA
>CAMVLN010000124.1 GCA_947168325.1 uncultured Elusimicrobia bacterium
GTATATATAAGAAACCGATTAAAAATTTCTATTTAAAAATTTTTAAAAATAATGATATTTGTTTATCTGTTCCAGAAAAAACAAATATGAAAAAAGTTTATAGTTTTATAGATAATAAAAAGTTATGGATAAATAAACATGTTTTAAAAGTAGTTAATAATAATAAAAATGCTATAAAAGAAAACTTTTGTAATGGTGGTTATGTTTATATTTTAGGAAGAAAATATAATATTAATGTCTATAAAGATAAGAAAAATAAAATAGAAATAAAAGATTTAAATTTAATTTTTTATTCGAAATGTAGAAATACAAATTATTTATATAAGCAATATTCTAAATATTTAAAAGAAAAATCTTTTTTATTCTTCCAAGAAAAATTGAATAAATATTATTCAATTTTAAAAAAATATAATATTCAAAAACCGATATTAAATGTTAGAAAAATGAGAACAAAATGGGGAAATTGTAATATTAAAAGCAACAAAATTGTTTTAAATGTTTCGTTATTTAAAACTACAGTAGGATGTATAGAATATATTATATTGCATGAGCTGGCACATCTTATATATTTAAGACATAATGAATATTTTTATAAATTTTTAAATCTTCATATGCCCCAATGGACGAAATATAAAAAACAATTAGATACAGAATTTTATGGATTAATTGATAAATAAATTTTATTTGGAGAAAATATTATGCAAATGCAGAAAAAATGTATTGTTTGCAACAGCATACCACATCTACAGTGTATTTTTAAACAATTGTATTTATGTGTATGAGTTGAATATAATTAAACCACTATATTTTTTATTTATATGTTTGCTACATATCAAAATTTTGGCACCTAACTAAAGAAACAACTAACAAATTGCTTTCTTTTAGAACTGTTTGTTTTTTTAAAAAAACAAAAAAATTTATATTTAAAATATTTTAAAAATTGTAAGAATTTATACTATATTGAAAATTTGTTAATAATAGAAACTTTAATAGCAGGTTAAGAAAATTTGTAAAACAAATTTAAAAACAATATAATTAACTGAAATTTGAATATGTATTAATTGATTTGTAATATTAACTTTTAATCTATAGCGAGTTATTCAAAAACATACTTTAACATATAAATATGTAATACAATTATACGGGGTTTGCCTGTGCCAAACATTATAGAAATAAAAAAATATTCCAAGATTAAAAATTATTTTAAAGTATCATTTGATAACGAATCTGCAATATTAGTTGATGCACAGACAATAGTAGTTTTTGGACTTAAAAAAAATTTAGAAATAGATGATACTACATTTGATAAGATATTAAAGCATAACAATTCAAATAAAATTACAAGTTATGCATTATATTTGATATCTAAGAAGATGTATAGTAAGAAAAGTTTATCAGATAAATTGGCAAGTTGTGGATTTGAAAAAGAAGATATACAAAAAGTTCTATCTCGTTTTACTGAACTAAACTATATTAATGATGAAGAATTTGCTAAAGTTCTAGCTGATTATCTCAGAAAAAGAGGTAAAGGACCATATTATATACAAAACGAATTAAATAAACATAATATTGATAGTGAAGTATTAAATAAAGTTTTAAAATGCCAAGATGAAGAAAACGAACCTTACAATCAAATAATTTATATAATAAAGAAAAAATTTACAAAGTTTGATGGTAAAGATAAAAATGAAATTAGAAAGATAGCAACATTTTTTCAAAGAAGAGGTTTTTCTAGCCAAGATATAGCAAAAGCTTTTAGAGAGTTAGGCAATGGCAATTATAACAATGTATTATGATAATATCTAAATGATGAAAGATTGTAGAGATTAAATTTTAAAGTTTGTTCATATAAATTAACAAAAATACAAGAAATTTGAATTTTTTATATAAATTATAAATTATTATATTAAGGAGAATATCAAAATGGCAATAGCACTGTTAAGTGTTTGCAACAAAACTGGAATAGTTGAATTTGCTAAAGAATTAAAATCTTTAGGATTTGACATTATTTCTAGTGGAGGCACAGCAAAGACATTAAAAGAAAATTCTATTGATTGTAAAGAAATATCAGATGTTACAGGTTTTCCTGAAATGCTAGATGGAAGAGTTAAGACATTAAATCCAAAAATACATGGTGGGATTCTTGCAAGAAGAGATAACCCCAAACATTTGCAACAGCTAAAAGATTTTGAAATAAGTACAATAGATATGGTAGTTGTAAATTTATATCCTTTTGAAGAAACTGCAAAAAAAATTGTAAAACCTGAAGACAAAAATATTTCTCAAGATATAATTGAAAATATAGATATAGGTGGGGTTACTCTTATAAGAGCAGCTGCTAAAAACTATAAGGATGTTTTAATAGTTTGTGACCCTAATGACTATTCATCAATTATTGAAAATTTAAAAAATAAAACAATAACAGAAGAATTTAAATTAAATCTTGCTGCTAAAGGTTTTAGGCATACTGCATACTATGATGGGTTAATATCAAACTATTTATCTTACGAAGAATTTCCTATGCAACAAGCTATTGCTTTAAAAAAAATATCTTCTCTAAGATATGGGGAAAATCCTCATCAGAGAGCTTCTTTATATAGTTTTGGTAATGAAGAAAATTCGTGTGGAGTTATTGGAGCAAAACAGCTTCATGGTAAAGAACTTTCATATAATAATTATTTAGATTTAGAATCAGCATGGAGATTGGTTCATGAATTTGATAATCCAGCCTGTGCAATAATAAAACATAACAATCCTTGTGGTTGTGCAGAGGGTAAAAATGTAAAAGATGCATATTTAAAAGCATTAGCTTGTGATACTGTGAGTGCTTTTGGAGGAGTAATAGCATTTAATATGGTTGTTGATACATCTGTTGCAGAAGAAATATCAAAACTTTTTGTTGAATGTGTAATAGCACCTGATTTTTGCCAAGATGCATTAGATATTTTAACAAAGAAGAAAAATATAAGATTGTTAAGACAACCAAATAAATATATAAAAAACCCATCAATAGAATATAGATTATTATCAGATGGTATGCTAGTTCAAGATAGAGATGAACAGCTTTTAAATGAAACAAAAACTGTTACAAAAAGAGAACCAACAAAAGAAGAAAAAGAATCTTTAAAATTTGCATGGAAAATTTGTAAACATGTTAAATCAAATGCAATTGTTCTTGTTAGAGGTAAACAAACAGTTGGCATTGGTGCAGGGCAAATGAGTAGAATAGATTCTTTAAATATAGCAATAAAGAAAATGAAAGAAGCTAAATTTGAGATTGATAATATGAAGTTTCCTTTAGTACTTGCATCAGATGCTTTCTTTCCTTTTCCTGATGTGGTAGAAGGGGCAGCAAACGAAAAAGTTACAGCAATAATTCAACCAGGTGGTTCTATTAAAGATAATCTTTCTATAGATGTATGTAACGAAAAAAATATTGCAATGATATTTACAGGAATGAGACATTTCAAACATTAAAATTTAAGTATGGATTGTATTTAAAAATTTAATAAAGGAATGTCTAAAAACGACTTATACTATTTTTTTAAAACACAAAGTATTTTTTTGTATAAATCCATACTTTGATATAGCTGTAATGAATTATGCTAAAATATTTTTTATCACTTTTTTTATATTGATATTTGTAGTAGATTCTTTCTCTTCACAAGAAACGAAAATAGATTTATCAAAAGTAGCTAAGTATTCAATTAAACCATTAAGAGTTTTTTTGATAAAAAACAAATTATATCTTGATTATGGAGTAAAAAATCTTTATCTTTCATTAAGAATTCCAAAAACTCATAATAAGGGTGAAATAAAAAGGTTAAAATTAGATGTTCAAAATATTACAAAAAAAGAAAACAGAATTGAAATTATAGAAGTTTTATCACAAGAAAGTTATCAAAAAATAATAACACAATTAGTTGTAGAAAATAAAATAAAAAATGATATTAATTTACTAGAATACAAATATAAAGATACATTAGGCATTACAAAAGAAATAGAGACTGAAGTTGATTTTAATATAAATAAAAAAAATAACAATTTAAAAAAAGAATTAAAAAGCGAAAAGAAATTAGATAAGAAAATATCAAAAAATATAAGAGATAATTTTATAAAAATTTCTAAAAAATATTCCAAAAATACTAAATTTATTATTTTTGCTGATAATATTGCAGATATAGAAAAAGCTTTTGAAATAAAAGAAGATATGATGATGTTTCTATTGAAAGATAAGTATATACAAAGTCAATTTCCTAAAAATTATA
>CAMVLN010000125.1 GCA_947168325.1 uncultured Elusimicrobia bacterium
TACAATAAGGAAAACTCAAATATGATTGTATTGATAACAAGTTATTTATTATTGTGTGACCAACATTTTCAATAAATTATCATATGTAATAGAGTGTTATAGGATAATCTCCTTTTTCAAATATTTTCATTGTTACATTTATAAATTTGTCTCCAGTTTTATTTATTACTTTTATTATCTTTACAAACCTTGTTTTTCTCTTCATAAATACCTTTTGATGTTTTTTCTTTACCTTCTACCAAATCTGTTTTCCAATGCCCTAATACTGTTCTTTTGTTTATTTCTTTGTGCCTTTGGTTTATTCTTACTATTGCCTTTATCTTTTCTCATCTTTTTGTCTTATAACTACCTCTTTTTTTATATACTATCTTTTTATATCTTCTCAAATATGGTATTAAATATCTCTTTTCTTTAAATATCCATTTATATATACTTTCTGCACTTATTTGCCCTATCCCTTCTTTCCTTATTCTTCCTGATATCAATTCCGGTGACCATCTCTTCATCATCAATCGTTCTACTTCTTCTTGTATCACATAACTCTTTAATACAAATTTCTTATGTTTTCCTTTTTGTCTGTTTTGTGCTTTTTCTTGTGCTTTATTAGAACTATATTGTGCTTGCATTAAATCTTTATTGCATTTCCTATTTCTCTGCCTATACTGCTAACATTTTTCTTTATTTTGCTTGCTATTTCTATAAAACTTTTTGCTTCTACAACTTCTTTCATTATTTCTTCTATCTATATCCTTTTATATTTTTTTCATACCTCTATTTTATTTTTCCCCATTAAGTGTTGCATTAGCAACTTAAATGTGCCAACAACTACACGATATTTTTTTTATAATGTAAATGTTGTATAATAATCCTTAATATATTTTTTATGGGAGGGATAGAATGTTAGAGAATATTAAACAAATTGCAAAACGAATTAAAGAATTAAGAGAAATTTCCGATATTTCTATTGAATCAATGGCAAAGGAATTAAATGTAGCTGTAGAACAATATATTAAATATGAAAGTGGAGAATATGATATTCCTGTAAGTTTTTTATATGCTATGGCAGGGAAATTTAATATAGAATTAACTGTACTTTTAACAGGAGAGGAACCAAAACTTAAAAAATTCAGTGTTGTAAGAAAAGACAAAGGTCTTTCAATAGATAGAAGAAAAGAATATAAGTATCAGGATATAGCTTATAATTTTATTAATAAAAAAGCAGAATTTTTTATGGTAACGGTCGAACCTGAAAGTAAGGATAAAAAAGATATTCATAAATATTCTCATGCAGGTCATGAATTTAACTATATTATTGAAGGGCAAATGAAATTTTTTTATAAAGACCAAGAAATTATTTTAAATCCTGGCGATAGTATCTATTTTGATTCTACTCAAGAGCATGCAATGATGGCTTTAGGAAACAAACAGCTAAAATTTCTAGCTGCAATATTAAATTAATTCGGAGAACAAAATTATGTTAGAAAAATATATAAACACAAAACATTTTGATAAATATGAAGATTTCGTAAAAAATTTTAAAATAAATGTACCTAACAATTTTAATTTTGGTTTTGATATAGTTGACGAATGGGCAAAACAAGAACCAAATAAAAAAGCTCTTGTATGGTGTGATGATAAAGGTCTTGAAAAAACATTTACATTTGATGATATAAGGAAATATACAAATAAAACAGCAAACTTTTTTAAAAGAATAGGTATAAAAAAAGGAGATACTGTTTTACTTATTCTTAAAAGAAGATTTGAGTTTTGGTTTTCTATTGTAGCTCTTCATAAAATAGGAGCTATAGGTATACCTGCAACACATTTATTAACTGAAAAAGATATTGTTTACAGATGTAATGCTGCAGAAGTTAAAATGGCTGTAGTTGTAGATGCACACGGTCTTATAGATGTTGTAAATAAATCTCAAAGTAAAGCTCCTAGTTTAAAATATAAAGTTTGTGTTAATTCTAAAGGTGCAGATGGCTGGTATAATTTTAGCAAAGAAATAGAAAAAGAATCTGATATTTTCAAAAGACCTCAAGGAGATGCTGCAACAACGAACCATGATAATATGCTTTTATATTTTACTTCAGGTACAACTGGAATGCCTAAAATGGTTACACATGATTTTACATATCCGTTAGGACTTTTGATTGTAGGTCAATGGCAAAACTTACAAGAAAATGGTCTTCATATAACAGTTGCAGATACAGGTTGGGCAAAAGCTGCATGGGGAAAAATATATGGGCAATGGATAACGGGTACAGCAGTTTTTGTTTATGATTTTGATAAATTTACACCAAAAGATATATTGGAACAAATTTCAAAACATAAAGTAACATCATTTTGTGCACCTCCAACAATATACAGATATTTGATAAAAGAAGATATAAAAAGTTACGATTTATCTAATTTAAAATATTGTACAATAGCAGGGGAACCTTTAGATGCTGAAATGTATAATAATTGGAAGAAACTTACAGGTGTAAGACTTATGGAATCTTACGGACAAACAGAGCTTGTTTCAATTATAGGTAATTTTCCTATGATGACACCAAAACCGGGATCTATAGGCAAACCTGCACCATATTATAATGTTGATATTGTTGATGAAAATTATAAATCTTGTGAGTTCGGTGAAGTAGGACAAATAGTTGTAAGGCTTAAAGATGGCATAAAACCTGCAGGATTATTTAATGGTTATTATAAAAATCCTGAACTTACAAAACAAGTTTTGCATGATGGATTATATTTTACAGGTGATACAGCATATAGAGATGAAGATGGTTATATTTGGTTTGTAGGTAGAGTAGATGATGTTATAAAAAGTTCTGGATATAGAATTGGACCTTTTGAAGTTGAAAGTGCATTGCTTGAACATCCAGCAGTATTGGAATGTGCAATTACTGCTGTTCCAGATCCTGACAGAGGGCAAATAGTTAAAGCAACTGTAGTACTTTCAAAAGGGTTTAGTGCAAGTGAAGAGTTGGTAAAAGAGTTACAAAATCATGTTAAAAAAGTAACGGCTCCTTATAAGTACCCAAGAATAGTTGAGTTTGTAGATGAATTACCAAAAACTATTAGTGGAAAAATCAGAAGAGTTCAAATAAGGGAAACTGATAATCAAAAAAACTGAAATCTTTGTTAAATGTATAGAATAAAGGAGATTAAAATGGAAAAGCAATTAACAAGGTTACCTAACGATGAAATTATTTTTGGGATATGTTCGGGAATAGCAAAATATTTGTGTTGGGATAAAACATTAGTTAGAATAATATTTGTTTTTCTTTTTTTAGTAACGGGAATTTTCCCGATAGCAATATTGTATATAATTGCATATTTTATTATGCCTGTAGATAATTCTTCTTATAATATTAATGATGATATTATAAAATAGATGGATATTAAAGAACAGAAATATATTGATATAGCAAAAAAACTTTTACAAAAAAGTAAGAGGTGTTTTTATACAGTAATAAGTAATAGTATGAACCCTTTAATAAATAAAGGGGATAGAATTGTATGTATAAAATATGATTTTGAAAAGTTAAAGAAATATAAAATAATTGCTTTTAAAAGTGATGTTTCTGATGATATAAATCTTCCTACTGTTCATAGAATAATAAATAAAGTAGTTGAAAGTGAATTATGCTATCAAACAAAAGGGGATAATTCTTTATATGCTGATATATCATTTGTAAAAAAAGAAAATTTTATAGGTGTAGTAGAACAGATAATAAAAAAGAATGTAACAATAGATTTAAATACTAAAATAGGTAACACATTAAGTATGGTTGCCTATTTTTTGTTTTATATAAAAAATATTTTTTGGCTTTTTTTTGTAAATATAAAAAAGTTTTTTATAATGATATTTCAAAAAGAAAATAAAATAGTATATGATAACGATATGTTAATTTTAAGGCAATCAATATTAACAAAAGTCAAAGATTGGCAAAATATAGTTAAAAATGGAATATATTTGATAACTCCATATATGAATAAAAGTAAAAAAGTGTGTGATTTATCTTTTGGTGGAGGATATTGTGAAGAAAGTTTTAATTTTATAAAAACAGGAATAGGTATAGAATATAAAAATTTAGGTAATAAAGATAAAAATGATTTTGACATTATTATATGTTCAAGAGTTATAAATATAGTAGAAAATATAGAAAAGAGAAAAGAAGTTGAAACTAAAATAGAGATAGAAGATTTAGATGATGATGACGAATAAAAAGT
>CAMVLN010000126.1 GCA_947168325.1 uncultured Elusimicrobia bacterium
GAAGCAATTTGAGATTTTGAGTCTCACGTGTCTGCCAATTCCACCACCTCGGCAATAAACATTCCACAATTCTACATTAAAATTTCAATTTAGTCAATAAGACATAGTCATGTGCGAATTCAAGTTGCTAATGTAACTAGGGAATGGAAACTCATTTGGAATGAAATAATTTAAACACTTTTTTGGTCTATTATTGATACAGTCTTTTCCCTATTGAATTTGTTCGTTTGTAATACTATCAAAATTTGTTTGTTTTTAAAACATTACTCTTATTAATCCATTAGTATTTTCTATAGTTTCTTTTTGCCAACTACAATGAGGAAAAAGGAAAACTCAAATATGATTGTATTGATAACAAGTTAATTATTTTTTTGTGACCAACATTTTCAATAAATTATTATATGTAATAGAATGTATAGGATAATCTGTGTATTCAAATACTTTCATTGTTGTATTAGCAACTTGAATTCACATAAAAAACAAAAGGAAGTAGCAAGAATAAGATATAGTTCAAAAGTAAATGATGTAGTATATATAATAGCAGATACTATAGTGGCTAAAGAAGAAATAAAAGGAGTATTAATAAGAGAAAACAAGTTGTATAATTTACTAACAGATTGATTATTTATTATAATTTCCAGAGACTTCTTTTTTTAAATTTAAAAGCTCCTTTATAGTTTATGATTAAAAATTATAAAATAGCAAATATGTCTATGGCAAACATATGTACTTGATAAAAAATAAATTATATGGTAAACTCATGATATATCATGATATATAATATGAATTTTTTGTTAAGATATAAAAAATTTTTTTCTTTATTTTTATCAATTGTAGTGTTGTTAAATTTATTCTCTTTTGTTTCAAAACAAAATAAAGATTTGTCTTTTGCAAAAGATATTTATGCAACATCTACTGTGTCTGTGTCAGCTATACAAAAATATTACAGTCTGTTGCCACTGTTACCTATTAGAGTAATCAGTAAGGTTTTGGATGTAAATTCAGTTTTTTTAAATAGTGTTTGTAGTGAGAAAAATTCAAAGTCAAAAAAAGAAAGTAATAAAAATACAAAAACTACAGATTTTTCTTTTGATGTATATAGTTATGTAAATTTAAATTGTGCATTTTCTAAATTTTTAAAACATAGTTTTTTAATATCAAATAATTTAAATATTAATAAGTCTTTTTTTGAATTTATTTTTTATGAAGGGTATCGTCAACTATTTTTTGTATTTAATGGTTGTATGATACTAGCTAGGGGAGATATAGAAGATAATATAGTAGTAGCAAATAAAATTGAAAACAAAGTAATCCGTCTTGTATAAGTAATAGGTATAAGACGGGTTTTTTTATGGGAGGTAAAATGTATAAAAGTATGTTAAAAAATTTTTTAAAGAAAGCTTTAAAAGAAAAGTATTGTAGCAAGTCAATTAGTTTGATTGTATCATTGGCTTTGGTATTTACAAGTGTAAGTAGTAATATTGCATATGCAATGCCAGTGGCAACAGTAATGCCAGTAGTAAAGAGCATACCAACAAACAAATTTGTTGTTCCTTTTAATATTGGTAGAATAACAGATGCTTTATATAATGGAAAAAGTGAAGAAATTATAATAAACATACAAGATTTACATTCCCATGAACAAACCCAAAGAAATATAAGCAGTATTTTAAGTATTTTAGACAAAAATTACGGTATAGATAAAATATATGTAGAAGGTGCAATAGGGAAAGTAGATACAAGTTGGATAAGTAATATAGCAGATAAAGATGTAAAAGCAAAAGTAGTAAATAATTTGTTAAAAAGCGGAAGATTAACAGGTAGTGAATTGTATGCAATAGAAAGTGGTAAAGATGGTATATTAGAGGGAATAGAAGACAAAGAAGTATATTTGAAAAATGTAGATAGATTAAATGAAATATACAATAAAAAGTTAGAAATAGAAGAGTTTTTACCAAAAATAAAGTATGTATTAGAACAAAGTGTAAAAAAATATTATTCAGAAAAAAATTTAAGAATAAATAGAATAATAAAGAAAAATAAAAATGGAAAGATAAGTACAAGCAAATATTTTAAATATATAATAAAATGGGCAAAAGATGCAGGTATAGATATTAATAGATATAGCCAAATAAAAAAATTTATTGAAGTAATTGTAAAGCAAGAAGAATTAAAAACAGAATTAGTAAATAAAGAAGTTGGTAAGATAATAGAAGAAATAAAAAGTAAAATAACATATGCACAATATAAAAAATTAACACAAAAAATCAATAACAAAGAACAAGAAACAGAATTTTATAATGAGTTAAAAAAAATATGTGAAAAAGAAGGTATATTAGAAAAATATCAAAATGCTACAAAATTTTTTAATTACATTCAGCTAAATGAAGGGCTAAATCCGCTACAATTAGTAAATGAAGAAAAAAATATAATAAAAGAAATACAAGATAGAAATAGCCAAACTGTACATGAAAAAGAAGTATATTTCTTAAGTAGATATATAGATTTAGTAGAAGGTTATTTAAGTAATAAAATGGCTGCTGATGAATATGCCTATTTTGTAAATAATAAAAATAGATTTGAGTTATTATGGAAAAAATATGTAGATATAGATGGTTTGATAGATGTAAAAAAGTATTTTAGTTTGTTTGAAGAATTTTATAAAAACAATGTAGAAAGAAACAGGATATTTTTAGAAAAAATAATTGGTAAAAAAGTAGCAAAAGAAGTAGAAGGTATAAGGATAAAAGGAAGTGTAGATAATAAAGAAAAAAAAGTAGAACAAATAAATAATGGTAAAAAAATAAAAGTTGTAATAACAGGTGGTTTCCATACCTATGGTTTTACAAAACTATTAGAAGATAATGGTGTAGACTATTGTGTTATTACTCCAAATATAACAGAAGAAACACTAACTGCAGAACAGTTATATGAAAATGTTTTTAAAGAGCAATACAAATTACAAAATCAAACATTCCAAAAGATGCTTGTTTCTCAAGTAGTGGACCTATTGAATAAAGGTGATATAAAACAGATAGAAGTACAGGGAGAAAATGTATTAATAAATTATGAAAATGGTGAGAATATAGAATTAAATCAAATAACAGGAAAACAAGAAACCAAAGATGGTAAGAAAGTTAGTAAAAATAATGCTAAAAAAATAGCAGCACTATTTGCAGAAAACTTTTTTACACAAAAAGCTAACCTTAAAAAAAACAGAGAACAAGCAAGAGAAGAAGCTTTAAGTATTTTACAAGTAAAAGCTACAGATAATAGTTTCTTGCGGTTAGATTCTAAAGATAGTCCAACATGGGCAGCAGTTAAAGAAACTTTCCTACATCCAATTTATACATTTTTTAACTCCAAAGGTTTTGTTCTAGCTCATTATTCTGAAAAAGAACAAAAAGAACTTAAAGATTTATTAAATAAATATGAAAATGCAAAAGATGCAAATGAAAGAGCTACAATAAAAGCAGACATAGAAAGAAACTTTCCAGCTTTTTTTCCAAGATTAGAAGGTGCAAGAAGTATTAGAGCAACTGGTTGGTTTTTGTTTGTTACTATAGCAATAATTAGTGTAGTAGTATTGTTAGTTTTTCCAATGTCAACAAAAGTAATTGTGGTGGCTGTTGTCACATTTAGTGTAGGGATTGTGTCTGGATTTATTGGTGCAA
This sequence comes from uncultured Elusimicrobia bacterium, assembly GCA_947168325.1. Classification (GTDB taxonomy): domain Bacteria; phylum Elusimicrobiota; class Endomicrobiia; order Endomicrobiales; family Endomicrobiaceae; genus Ruminimicrobiellum. The sequence continues at coordinate 3,675 of CAMVLN010000126.1, forward strand.
TGGTTAGGCATATTAGTTATAATAAAGAAATGGTGAATGAACATAAAGAAGATATGCTTTTAGTACTACCTACAAATTTACAAGAACTGAAAATGAAAATAGAACAAATTAATAAAGAAGGTATAGATATTGTTAACGACAAAGATTATGAAAAATTAAACAATTTGATAGATTTATTAATAGAATACCATTCTGATGAAAGCGTAAAAAATGGTGAAGCAACTGATGAAAAAGGTAACAAAATAGATTATTGGGATAAACAAGCATGCGATATATTCAAGAAAAATGTATTAGAATATGCAAAACAACAAAGAGATATTATTTTAAAAACTAATACAAAAGGAACTGGATTGAAAATAGGAGAAAATTTCTTCCCAATGGACAACAATAAATTAGTAGGGAGTGTTTCTCAAAAAGAATTTTTTCAAAAACTTAGAATAGTCAAATTAGATGATATTTTAAACAAACAAGAATATTTAAAT
>CAMVLN010000127.1 GCA_947168325.1 uncultured Elusimicrobia bacterium
CTTCTATATCTTGTATTACACTATCCTTTTGGTAAAACAACAAAACTACATCTTGTTGAATAGCATTAAATACCAATTTCTTAAATGAAACAATAGAAATTTTTTTATAGCTTTTAATTAAAATTTCTATTATTAATTTTGTATGTGAAACTTGCAATAATTTAGCAGGTAACACAAATCCTAATTTACCGTTTTCTTTTAATAAATTAGTACACCCTACAACAAATGCACACCACGAATTCATTAATTTTGAATATTTTATTTTATTTTTATTAAATATTTTTTCAGCTTCTTTTTGTTTGTCTTTATCAAAATATTGATATCTCATAACAGCTGTTAAATTTCTAACAGATAATGCATTAAAAGAATTCCTTTTTGATGTTAGAATTTTTCAAATTGATAGTGATAGCGAATTTATGGACAATTTTTAACTAGTTTATCAGAATAATAATATTAAATTACTAGTCTTTCCATCTAGAAAGCCTAAAATTAATGGCAATGTCAAAAAGAACTCTTCAAGAAGAATATTATTTGCAAAATTATAACAATTTAACAACAAATATTTCTTCTTTCAAAATAATTGCAAAACAAATTCAAAATTATTACAATTTTGTTAAGCTTCATAGAAATCTTAATTTCAATATTAGATTTTATTAGATTTTTACCTACAATAGAATCTTCTCACCTTTCAAAAACGGTCAAAAGTCTCTAATTCTAACAACTTTAACACTAGCAGTCTCACATTGGTATGATATATAATTATAAAACTAAATTATAATGTGTCTGTATAGAGCAAACTTCCCAATTGCAATTTCTTTTTGCTTTTATTGCTTCAACTGTTGCATGAGCTGCCGCAAGTGTTGTTACTATAGGAATATTATACATTAAAGCCGTTCTTCTAATTCTATAACCATCGTTATGACTCTTTTGTCCAGATGGAGTATTTACTATTAACGAAACTTCCTTATTAGAAATTATATCTACAACATTAGGTCTTCCTTCTTGTATTTTATGAACTTCTTTTACATTAAGTCCTTTTTCTTTAAAAAAATCTGCTGTATGTTTTGTTGCTATAACATCAAACCCAATTTCTATAAATTCTTTTGCTATTTCAAGACCCTTTGTTTTATCTCTTTGCCCTAAACTTATAAAAACTGTCCCTTTATCCGGCAAAACTGTTCCTGAAGCAAGTTCTGCTTTAGCAAAAGCTTTACCAAAATCTTTATCTATACCCATAACTTCACCAGTACTTTTCATTTCTGGACCTAAAACTGTATCTACATTTGAAAATCTTATCCACGGCAAAACTACTTCTTTTACACAAGTATAATCTATGTGTTTAAGTTGACCGTTTAAATATTGGCTAGGAATTAAATCCTTAACTGATTTTCCTACCATAACTTTTGATGCAAGTTTTGCAAGTGGATAACCTATAGCTTTTGAAACGAAAGGAACTGTTCTTGATGCCCTTGGGTTTGCTTCAAGCAAATAAGGTACTCCATTTTTTACTGCATATTGTATATTCATTAAACCTTTAACTTTTATTTCTCTTGCTAAATTTACAGTATGTTCCTTTATTTTTGTGATAATATCTTTTGATAAAGTATGTGTTGGAAGAACACAGGCACTATCCCCAGAATGTATACCTGCCTGTTCTATATGTTCCATAATACCTGCAATATAAACATCTTTACCATCTGATAAAGCATCAACATCTATTTCTATTGCATTGTCAAGATATCTATCTATAAGGATTGGTTTCCCTTCCGTTACATCTGTAGCTTTTGATATGTATGTTTCAAGATGATTTTCGTCATAAACTATTTCCATTGCTCTGCCACCTAAAACATAAGAAGGCCTAACCATTACCGGATACCCAATTTGTTTAGCAACCTCTTTTGCTTCTTCAAATGTTGTTGATGTTCCAGATTGAGCTTGAGGAATATTTAATTTTTTCAAAACTTTACTAAATATCTTTCTATCTTCTGCCATATCAATAGATTCAACAGAAGTTCCTAAAATTTTAAGCCCTGCTTTGTTTAGTGCTGCCGCTAAATTTAATGGAGTTTGTCCCCCAAACTGAACAACTACACCTTCAGGTTTTTCTTTATCTGCAATATTTAGAACATCTTCTACTGTTAATGGTTCAAAATATAGTTTATCTGCTGTATCATAATCTGTTGATACTGTTTCAGGGTTACAATTTACCATTATTGTTTCATAACCTTCTTGTTTTAAAGAAAGAACTGCATGAACACAACAATAATCAAATTCTATACCTTGCCCAATTCTGTTTGGCCCTGCACCTAAAATCATAATTTTTTTCTTTTTATTTGAAACAACTACATCGTCTTCTTCTTCATAAGTTGAATAACAATATGATGTATTTGCTTTAAATTCACCACCACATGTATCAACTAATTTATAAACAGGAATTATATTTAAACTCTTTCTAAACTCTCTTATTTCTTCTTGTGTTTTTCCCGTAGCTATTGCAATTTGTTTATCTGAAAAGCCATATTGTTTTATTTTTCTTAAAAGATACTTTTGTTCATCACCATTTAGTTCAAATATTTTTGAAATTTCACTTTCCATATCTACAATTTCTTTTATTTGATTTAAGAACCAAGTATCTATTTTACAAATATTAAATATTTCACTAATGGGCATACCTAACTTAAATGCATATCTGATAACAAAAATTCTATCACAATTTGGTGTTGCAAGTTTAGCTGTAACAAATTCTAATGCCTTTTTTCTTGAAGTTTCTGTGTTTTCAGCTAATAATTTATTTAATATTTTATCTGTTCCTATATCTTCAAGCCCATATCCACTTCTTTTAACTTCAAGCCCTCTAATTGCTTTTTGTAATGCTTCTTTAAATGTTCTGCCAAGTGCCATTACCTCACCAACAGATTTCATTGCTGTACCAAGTGTTTGGTTTGTGTTACCAAACTTTTCAAATGCAAATCTAGGAATTTTTATAACATGATAATCTACTGTTGGTTCAAAACTTGCTGGATTCGGGAATGTAATATCATTCTTAAGTTCATCTAATGTATATCCTACTGCTAACAAACTTGAAATTTTTGCAATAGGAAAACCTGTCGCTTTTGAAGCAAGTGCCGATGAACGACTAACCCTTGGATTCATTTCAATAACTACCATTCTACCATCTTTAGGATTTTGTGCAAATTGAATATTTGCACCACCATGTTTCATACCAATAACTTTTAATATCCTAAAAGAATCTTGTCTAAGTTTTGCATATTCTTTTGCTGTAATCGTCATTGCAGGAGCAACTGTTATTGAATCTCCTGTATGAACCCCCATAGGATCAACATTTTCAATTGAACATATTGCTATGCAATTATCTTTTCTATCTCTCATAACTTCCATTTCAAGTTCTTTCCAACCTAAAACAGACTCTTCTATTAAAACTTCATTTATAGGACTTGCTTGTAAACCTGCCTGAACCATCTCGTCAAACTCTTCTTTCGTCCAAGCTGTTCCTGAACCTACACCACCAAGTGTAAATGATGGCCTAATAATTATAGGAAAACCTATTGAATAAGCTATATCTCGTGCTTCTTGTAAGTTGTAAGCATAACCACTTTTTGGCAAATCAAGACCAATACTTTCAATCATATTTTTAAAAAGTTTCCTATCTTCTGCTTTTGAAATCGTATCAAAATCTGCCCCAATAAGTTCTACATTATGTTTTGCAAGAATACCTTTTTGAGCCAATGCAACTGCCAAATTTAATGCTGTTTGCCCACCAAGTGTAGGAAGAATTGCATCTGGTTTTTCTTTTTCAATAATTTTTTCAACAATTTCTGGAACTAAAGGTTCAATATATGTTGCATCTGCAAATTCTGGGTCAGTCATAATTGTTGCCGGATTAGAATTTACTAAAACAACTTTATAACCTTCTTTTTTAAGAGCTTTTATTGCTTGAACACCAGAATAGTCAAACTCACAAGCTTGACCTATAACTATTGGACCTGAACCAATTATAAGAATTTTTTTTAAATCTGTTCTTTTAGGCATTTTTCCCCACCATATCAAAGAAATTTTTAAATAAATACCCGGTTTCATCTGAATCTAAAGAAGGATAAAAATCTACTG
>CAMVLN010000128.1 GCA_947168325.1 uncultured Elusimicrobia bacterium
ACACTACCATCTTTTGATAAAAGAATAGTATCTTTTTTTGGATATACTTTTTCTATATTTTGTTCAATAGTTTTTGAAATTTTTATCTGAGGTTCTTGTATTTCAAACTTAGTTACATCACTAACCCTTACAAAAGGTATTCCTTAATCAATATAAGAATCACTACCAGGACCAAGTTCTATAGATTTTTTTATATCTACAATATTTATAAGAACATCAGTTTTGTACTTACTCATAAGTTTAATAATTTCATCATATTTAGGTGAAAAATATTCTGCATCTAAGCGGTTCACTTTTTGATATTGAAAAAAATTTTTATTAAATATCATTTAATGATATAATTAAAAAAATTTTAAATAGAGAGAATATAAAATGCAAAATTATGAATTTAATTTATCAATGCAAGAACTTGAAAAAAGAACACACAAAGGTTATTTATCAACAAAAAAATTTTTAAACATAAATTCTCCTGAATATTTATCTTTACAAGAAGGAGACAAAATAGCATTAAAACATTTATGTAGGGCAGGTATAATTATTGAAAAAATTTTTATGCAGTTAGATTGCAAGCATAATTTAGCTGTTAAAGAATTTTTAGAAGAAGAAATAAAAAAAGATAATAAACAAGCCGTATTAACAAAAATATTGTTTGATGCTCAAAAAGGTATAAATGCAATAGATACAATGTATACACAAATAAATTTAATTAAAGGTATTAAAACAACTTTAGGTAAAGGTGTATATCCCGAAGATTTATCTAAACAAGAGTTTCACACAATTTTAATAAATATGATAAAAAATAAAAAAATAGATAAAGTAAAAAATATTTTAACTCAAAGAACAGTTGTTGTAAGAGACAATCAAGAGTTAGTAGGTATAGATTATATAGATTATTTTAAAGAAGATTTTAACAAAGTTGCAGATGAACTTGATTTAGCAAAACAAACTTCAACAAATAAAGATTTTAATGAATATTTACAATTACAATCTAAAGCTCTAAGAAAAGCAGACCCAATGCTTGATGCTTATGCAGATAAAAAGTGGGCAACATTAGAAGATACACCTTTAGAATTTACAATTACTAGAGAAAATTATGCTGACGAACTGACAGGAACAATTGCAGAAAACATAGAATTATCAAACTTATTAAAAGAAAATAATATTTCCCCTATTGCTAAAGATTTTTTAGGGTGCAGAGTTGGTATTATAAACAAGCAAGGAACACAAACATTAACTGCAATAAAAAAATTTTTGCCGGTATTAGCAAAAAATATGCCTTTTAGTAATGAATACGAACAAGCAGATTTTTTACAAGCAAACAAAAAACAAACAATGGTTGATGTTGATATGGTTATTGCCACAGGAGATTGCGGAGCATATAGAGCAGGTATAACTTTAGCTGAAAATTTACCAAACTCTGATAAACTTTCATTAACAATTGGTGGTGGTTATAGGAATGTATATCACCGGCAGATTAGGTTTATTAGTGATAAAGAAAAACTACAAAAAATTCTTAATGAAACTTTAGATAATAGCCAACACAAATATTATTTAGATGAAGCGGATCATTGGTTTACAATAGGGCATGAAAATGTTCATTCTTTAGGGCCAAAAAAAAGTTTTGAAAATCTTGGCAAATATGCAAATATCATTGAAGAAAACAAAGCTGATATGGGGTCCCTTGCTTTTGTTGATTTGCTTACAGAGTTAGGATTATACACTCAAGAACAAAGGTTACAAATTATTGTTACCTTTGTAGCCGACAATTTTTTGAAATCAAAACCTACACTATCACAAGCACATAGTGTAAGAACTGTAATGCAAAATTATTATATTTCTAAAAGAAACGGTTATGAAATAATTGATGGAAAAATTCATGTAAATATAGACAAAATTGTTCCTATAGCAAAAGAAATGTTAGCTGAAATTATTAGAATACAAATAGATGGAAATTTTAATAAAGCCCAAAAATATGTTAGTGATAATTTTGTTTGGACTGATAACATGGAACTTATTGCAAAAAAGTTGCAAAAAGTTAGCAAAACTCTTAACGGCAAACTTGAAACACCTTTAGCCGATTTTTTAGTGAAATAACATTTTAAAAATTAGTTAGCAACAGATATTTATTGCAATATCAAGTAAAGTTTCGTTTATTTTCATATACTGGTCTAATATATTTAAATGAAAGCTAGAAGTTTCAATAGATTCTTTTAAACCTGAATGCAATCTTGAGATATGTTTTGTTTTTAATTCATGAATTATTTTATTTAACTTATTTATGTCATCACTAACTTCTTTTGCTAAATTTTGGTCGTTTTTTATAAAAGAATCTATTATTTTTGAACAATTTGTATAAACTATACTGTGTAAGTATTTTAAATCTTTTAATCCATCATCTGAAAATTTAAGTCTTCTAGATAATTTTTCTTGTGCAATATAAATAATATTTCTGTTTATAATATTAGCAATTTGTTCAAAATCTGCAACTATATATAAAAGAGTTGTTTCTTGTTGTGCTTGTTTTGATGTCAATTTGTTCTGAGCAACTTTTGTAATGTAAGGAATTATAGTATCAACTAAATTTGATATTTGCAAACATTTATATTTTATTTTATCTATAACGATTTTATGTGTGGTTTTTAAAGCATTAATAGAATCTTTCATAACTTCATATACTATTTCTGATAATCTTTCTATTTCTTGTTTAGATAATTTAAAAGCTTTCTCTGGTTGCAAAATATATTTTTCATCTATAAAAGCTGTTCCAAAATGTTTTTCTGTTGAAGAACTAGGATATATAAACATAATAAACTTATGTAAAAAAGGAACTATTGGTAATATTATGAATGCGGTAAGTAATGTTACTAATGTATGAGACATTGCTATTTGCCTAGAAATATCATTTGACAAAATAAAATTAGAAGTGAAATATTTAACAAAATAAATCCAACAAAGCTCTTGCTTATAATAAACATTAGAAATAAAAGGATATACTAATATCACCCCTAAAATTTGATATCCTAAATGCCAAAACATTACCCTTTTTCCACTTCTTGGTTGAGTAACTGATACAACTATTGCTGTAAAACATGTTCCTATTTGTGCCCCTAAGCAAATACAAATTCCTTGCAGTAAAGACAATATTGAAGAAGATGCTAAAACAATAACGATACCAACGGTTGCTCCGCTACTTTGAGTAAGAATTGTAAAAAATATTCCAAACAAAATTAAAAATAATGGAGACTGAATACTTGCAATCAAAGATAATAATTCATTATTTAATGTTATAGGAAGCATAGAATCAGACATTAATTTCATTCCAAAAAATAAAAGGCCAAAACCAAATATTGTTTCCCCTATTTCTATTATTTTTCTTCTATTAGAAAAAAAAGATAAAAAAAATCCAACTGCCGTTATAATTAAGGCATAATCTACTAATTTAAATGCAACAAGTTGCCCTGTGATTGTAGAACCTACTGAAGCTCCTATTGTTACTGACATTGCTTGAAAAAAAGTCATTACTCCTGCACTAGTTAATGTTATTTGCAATAATAATGTAGCTGTGCTTGATTGGTTAATTCCTGTAACAAATAACCCTGTAAAAAAACCTTTTAATCTTGTATTAGTAAACTTTGTAAGAATTGCCCTAATATTTTGACCTGCAATTTTTTGAAATGTTGTATTTATTTTAAACATACCAAAAAGCAATAATGCTGCTCCACCTAACATTGTTGTAAACATTAAAATAATCCAATTATTGCCTAAAATAGAAATTGTAAAATATGTAGGTTCTGTTGGAATGTCTGCATAAACAATAATTATTACTTTATCATCTGATTTTTTATTTATAAAAATTTTTGTTTGTGCATAACCATTATCATCTGTAAATATATATTTTTTGTTAGAAATATCTATATTTTGGGTGTTTGTTATTGTAGAAGAATTATCTACAACAAAAAAATTTATTCCTACATTTGAAACAGGAACATTATTTTTATCAACTAGTCTAATAACAAGATTATCTTTTAATTCTGTATTTCTAACAGCAAGTTGTTTATCTCCTGAAATTTTTTGAATAAAATAATCTTGTCCAAAACAGAGTGTATTTAACAGTAAAAGTAAT